>CAMCYT010000281.1 GCA_945885485.1 Prosthecobacter debontii | reverse complement strand
TTCTTCAATACTTATTCTTGTACTCAACACGTAGCTGCTTCCCGGCATCACAATCACCGCTTTATCATTGGCTATGGCAGTTTCGACACAGCAGAACTTTTGATAGCCATCGTCTGGTAGATCGCTGAGCGCAGCGGATTTCTCTACCCACGGATTCCAGACGACGGTGGATGGACTTCCGCTTTTTTCGATCAGTAAAGTTCTTCCTGATAGATCATCAACTAAAAGCACACTGTTAGAACTATCGTAAATTGAATCCACTTCGCCTTTGAAAGTCAGGGGGCCTTTTTGAATGCGCTGTGTCGGTTCGCCGACCGTATCCAGGTAATCTGCACCATCCAGATTCACGATCCTCACCTGCTCAATATCGGAAAGTGCGAAATAAGGATGCAGTGCGCCGGAAATGACGATGGGGATTTCATTTGGATTTCGTGTTTTAAGAATCACTTCCAGAGCCTCGCCGAGTTTAAGAGTGGCTGCGGCGTTCCAAATTCCATCGATCATATTAAAATTGAGGACCACTCCTTGATCACTCTCGCTTGCAGATATGAAATTCCAAAAGCGTGTTCTGGCGATCCCATGTGAGGGCATCTCTGGATTGGTTGGATGCGCATTGAACCACGGCCAACAAATCGGTATTCCGCCGCGGATTGCCTTGCCTTCTTTAAAAACCGCGTCTGGGCTTAAATACAACACCTCATCTTCATCCACTGGCCGCCACGACATCACCTGTGCACCATGCAACGCAACGCGTGCAACACAAGTTGGATGATCAATTTCGAAAATAGGATACGAAGGATCGGATTCTGAGAGATGAACAGATTCGGGGAGATTCATGCGAAGTTATACGAGATGAAACAGTAAATGATGCAGATCTTGTTACATTTTGAGAAAATGAGCGACCCGTGCTGCAAGGGCATCTCACTCCACTGCTATCCAGTCCACCTCAATCTCAAACGCTCCTGCATTTTTATCAGAAATTAAAAATCCTAACTCTTCTACTTTTGCAGAATGAAATTCCGGTCCTTTGAGTTTCATTCCCCGCCAACTCGGCGAGAGGGAATCGAGCGGCACTTTGACCTCAATCCACTTTCCTTTTTCAGTAGCGAACTCAGCACCATAAGAAATGGCTGAACCTCTGAATCGAGCATCGGTCGCTAGACGAAGCTGATACTTTCTGCCATCCCCTTTAAGCCTGATCACGACGGCTGTTTTTCCGCTAAAATCGTATTTCTGATCCAAAGTGCGTATGGAAGAAAAGCCTCCGTTGTTTTCTAAAGATAAGTTGCCAGTAAAATACAATGAGCCGCCCTTCACCTCAGGACCACCTTCCGAAAGGCCACCCATCACACCGTCATTGATCGCAATCCATTTTGGCTCAGCAGCTTGATCTTCAAATCCAATCAACTTCTTCACAGGATTCTTAACCTCCCCCTCAGCCAAGACAACTGAACATAAACCGAGTGCACACAAAAAATGAACCGACAACGAAGGGAATTTCATGAGCCAAAAAAGCCCATCATTCCTCATACGCAAGGAATAATTTTAACTATCCCATTCCCAAGCCTCCTTGATCTGATCGATTGCGCGGCGGTCTTTCTTGGTCGGCCTGCCTTTGGCGGCTTCCAATTTAGCGATCTGCCACGCACGGAGATTCTCGTAGACCTCTTGCTTGGTTTGATCTTCGTAACACGCTTGGGCTTCGGGCGCACCAACCCTTTTATCAATGACCCCAAGCACTAAAATATCCCGCACGCCAGGTCCATCAGCGAAGGGGATTTCCAACACATCGCCGACGTGGATGGAAGAGGATCGCTTCATCACATGGCCATTGCGCTTCACTTTCCCGTTACCGAGAACCTCTCCCGCCAACGCCCGAGTTTTGTAAAATCTAACTGCCCATAACCATTTGTCGGCTCGCACTGAATCTGACATATCTGGAATAAATACTGAAAATTCGATAATGAAGCTAGAATTTTGGTAGGGTGCCATCGCCGAGGGCACCGTGACAAAGATTTATCAAATGATTCATCGATAACTCGGCGCCCTCGGCGATGGCGCCCTACCGCAAGCTAACTCCTATAGCCCCAACTCCAGCTTCACGGTGGTGAAGGCTTTGACAGCGATCTCCAGATCCTCTCTTGTATGAGCGGCGCTGATCTGCGTGCGTATCCTTGCCTTACCTTGCGGAACAACCGGATAGCTGAATCCAATCACATAAACCCCGTGAGCAAGCATCGCGTTTGCAAATTTCGCAGCCAAGGCAGCATCACCAAGCATCACTGGAACAATAGGATGTGTGCCAGGGACAATATTGAAACCAGCACTCGTCATTTCACTGCGGAAAAAACGAGTATTTTCTTCAAGTGTGTCACGTAAGGCGGTGGATTCTTTTAGCAAGCGAAGCGCCTCAAGAGTTGCACCGGCAATCATCGGAGCGAGGGTGTTACTGAAAAGATAAGGGCGTGAACGTTGGCGAAGCAGATCGATGATTTCCTTTCTTCCACTGGTATACCCGCCACTTGCTCCGCCGAGGGCTTTTCCAAGAGTCCCGGTAATGATGTCTACACGTCCCATCACACCACAATGCTCATGGGTACCACGACCTTGTGCACCTATGAATCCCACAGAATGTGAATCATCGAACATAACAATGGCGTTGTATCGATCCGCCAAATCACAAATTTTATCTAAAGGAGCGATATAGCCATCCATAGAAAACACTCCGTCGGTAGCGATGAGCTTGAAACGGCATCCTGCGGCATCTGCAGCGATAAGCTGCGCTTCAAGATCCGCCATATCGCAATTTTTGTAGCGGAATCGCTTGGCTTTGCAGAGACGCACACCATCGATGATAGATGCGTGGTTGAGCTCATCGCTGATGACCGCGTCTTCAGGACCAAGCAACGTTTCAAATAAACCGCCGTTAGCATCGAAGCAGGAGCCGTAGAGAATAGTATCATCCGTTCCGAGAAAATCGCTCAGAGCATGTTCGAGATCTTTGTGCAAGGTTT
>CAMCYT010000280.1 GCA_945885485.1 Prosthecobacter debontii | reverse complement strand
GCCATATGGAAACAAGATCATAGAAACCCCGAATCTGGATCGAATGGCTGCGGAGGGGATGGTGTTCGATCGTGCTTATCTAACAGCGAGCAGTTGCAGTCCGAGCCGTTGCAGCATGATTACAGGGCGATATCCTCACAACACGGGTGCGCCGGAACTGCACATGCCATTGCCCGTCGAGCAGGTGACCTTCATCCAACAACTCAAAGAAGCCGGTTACCATACGATCATCTCAGGAAAAAACCATATGGGCGAAGCTAAGGCGCTAGGTTTCTCTGAGAACTCTCGCGGGAAAGGTGCGTCCGGTAGCGAAGATTGGGTGGAAATTTTGAAAAATCGCCCTCAGTCCCAACCTTTTTTTGCTTGGTTTGCGTCGTTTGATGCGCACCGAGATTGGAAGGAAGACGAGTATGCGCCTACATATGATCCGGCTGCCATGAAAGTGCCGCCTTACATGGTTGATGGGCCGGAGACTCGAAAAGACCTTGCTGCATATTACAACGAAGTAAGCCGAACGGATACATTTCTCGGAAAGCTCATGGCTGAACTGGAGCGACAGGGGATATCGGAAAATACATATCTGATTTATTGCACGGATAACGGTCGGCCTTTTCCTCGTTGTAAAACTCGTATGTATGACAGCGGGGTGAAAACTCCTCTCATCATTTGGAAACCGGGATCGATCAAACCCGCGCGCACGAATGCTCTAGTAAGTGCAATCGATTTCGCTCCGACCTTTCTTGATGTCGCAGGCGTTAAACCTAGTGCCACCATGCAAGGGGTGAGTCTGTTGCCGATTCTCAAAAATCCGCAAGCAACCGTGCGTGACTTCGCGTTTTCGGAGCGCAATTGGCATGTGTATTCCGCACACGAACGTGCGGTTCGGAATGGCGAATGGTTGTATATCCATAATGCCTTTCCTCATTTAGCCGCTCTGAGTGTGGAGAGCGATGCCACGAGGTATCCTGCGGCCAAAGAGTATTGGAAGCACCAACGCGAAGGCACGCTTCTGCCCCAGCAAATGGACGTGCAACTGGTTCCGCGTCCCAGCGTTGAGCTCTATCGCACGGATAAAGACCCTGACCAGCTTACCAATCTTGCCGGTCAGCCCGAGGTTAAGGAGACTCAAGAGAAGCTGGGAAAAATCTTAGCTCAGTGGTCTGAAGAAACGGGTGATACTGTCCCTAAAAATCCCACCCCCACTCGAACGAAAGAGGATGCTCAGGCCGGCGTTCGTGGTGAAATCCCAGGAGCTTCAAAACAAGCGGAACGCATCAATCATTCCGGGCCAATCCTGATCAATCTAACTGAAAAATGATCTTTTTTCGCCATCTCTTCATCGCGCTGTTGTGCGCTTCGTCTCTTCTTCACGCTGTCGAAAAATACAACGTTCTTTTTATCGCTGTCGATGACATGAACAACAATCTCGGAACTTACGGTCACCCGACTGTGAAATCTCCAAACATCGACCGGCTAGCAAAAATGGGCACTCGCTTCGATAAAGCTTATTGTCAGTTTCCCCTTTGTTCACCCAGCCGCACCTCAATCATGACTGGCTTGCGACCGGATGTGACGCAGACTTATGACCTGCAATATCATTTCCGAAAACATCTATCGGATGCCGTAACACTCCCGCAATTATTCAAAAAAAACGGCTACTTCGCAGCACGTGTTGGTAAAATTTATCACTATGGGAATCCCGGTGAAATTGGCACCAATGGACTCGATGACGAACCGTCATGGACGGAACGCATCAATCCAAAAGGCCGCGATAAAGCAGAAGAAAATTTACTAACCAACTTCACACCCAAACGCGGACTGGGTAGTTCGCTGAGCTTTCAAGCAGCGGATGGTACCGACGAAGAACAAACTGACGGCATCGTCGCGACGGAAACGATCAAGCTGTTAGAGAAATACAAGGATAAGCCCTTCTTTATCGCCGCTGGTTTTTATCGTCCACATTGCCCGTACGTAGCGCCGAAAAAATATTTTGATCTATACCCGATCGATCAAGTGCCCGCGCCGAAAGGACCATATAACGAAGTGAAAAACGTTCCGAAAGCGGCGCTTTCCTCCACCAGTCCATGGCCATGGTACGGCGTGACCGAGCAGCAATCTCGCGAGTCGCTTCAAGCATACCACGCGACCATTTCATTTGTGGATGCACAGGTGGGTCGTTTATTGGATTCTCTGGAAAAACTGGGCCTAGCTGAAAAGACCATTATCGTTTATTGGAGTGATCATGGCTATCACGTCGGAGAACACGGCTTATGGGCAAAACAAAGTTTGTTCGAAGGATCGGCCAGAGTGCCGTTGATTATTGCTGCACCAGGACAAAAGGCCAAGGGCGTGGCCTCCCCGCGTACGGTCGAGCTATTAGACTTGTATCCAACACTCGCTGATCTCGCAGGTTTGAAGGCGCCGGAAAATCTTGAAGGGGCCAGTCTCAGACCCCTCCTCGATATGCCCGATTCTGAATGGAATCGCCCTGCATTCACCCAGGTATGGCGCGGGAATTTTTCTGGCCACAGTGTCCGCACCGAGCGCTACCGCTACACCGAATGGGATGATGGCAAAAAAGGCGTGGAGCTTTACGATTATCAAACCGATCCCGAAGAACTGCAAAATCTTGCTCTTGATCCGCAACATGCAAAGACCCTCGATGAACTGGAATCATTCATCAGAAAAAACTGGGAGCACGAATACAAACCGAAGGGCTGGAAATAAGGTTTTTCTGGCTGTTTTAGGGCGAAATCAGCATGCTCGGCAGGATAACGATCTTTTTTTCATAAAAAATAAATAAAATCAGTGAGTGGTTTCGCTCTATACCTTGAAAGCGGCGAAATCCGTCACTCTCAAATCGGTTCGCCGTTAATTTTCTTTGGTTCCTGTTGTTGATGTGCTGCGAAAGTAGCTTCGTGATTCGGCGGGAGTTTTCAGTATCTTTAGAAATCAAATTTTCGATCTAATCCTAAAGGCCACTGAAGGCTCCCGTCGACTTACGAAGCGCTTTCTCATCGCATGTCGCCCTGAACAT
>CAMCYT010000279.1 GCA_945885485.1 Prosthecobacter debontii | reverse complement strand
ACCTGAAATTTTGGGTCGTAGACCACCCTCCAAAGGACGTCTGGCCCCCAATTTTAGGGACTTACGGCCTCTAACAAATTGTCCGGTTTTGAACAGGCAACAAATCCGGTTTTGAACCGTCGCCGACACAAGCAGACTTAGAAGTTGACAACATCAGCCATTTTTAGATGCTGCGTTTGTATGAAATCTAAACCAAATCAGAAAATTCAACTCGACGCATCCAAACTTGTTGGCTTCTCGAAAGTCGGCAACACCGAGCAAAAAGCCAACTCAAAGCTGCAATCTAAAGTCGGTGGTAAAGTTGGCTCCAAAGCCGGCGGTAAAGTTGTCAGATAATCGTGAGGTTAATGGCACAAACCATTTTACAATAAACCTAGAAGACCTGCCTCGTCGCAGGTCTTTTAGTTTTTCATCTTATGAAATCAGATTCTACTGATTCCAATACCTCGCTATTTTACCCGTGCAGTGAGCGGGTGCTTGGCTTTGATCAATTGATGCGAGATCAGCTTGCGAGCAGTCTTGAATATTTGTTAGAAGTAACAGAGGGTTATCTAACGGTTTCAGATAGTTTAGCCGAGATTAAATTGCGGCAACTTCGTGAGCTGTCAGTTTTACCCGAGGTGATTGCGGCTTATCACGAATTGGTCTATGCGGTGCAGGATGGGTCGCTTCAAGATGCTCAACTTTTGTTCGATGAAATTTTCGCGACGATAGGGGCAGATACCTCGTTTCAAGCCATTCCCTACAAAGAGCAAGATCTCATCTCGAAGCGTTATCTCACGCAGATCGCCTCAGACGCCACCACTCCGTTTAACGTTTTCTCTGCGCAAGCTGCGGATTATCAGAGAGCCGAAATGCTCATTCATGAATCTATCGATATGCTGCGCGAATCCAGCCCGTCATTGCATGATGAAATTCGCGCGTTGCTGAAACGCGTCATGCTCGGAGCTGGGCCAACTGAGAAAGACGCATTCACATTTGATGGTGCATCGGCATTCGGACTATGGGGTGCGATCTTGTTGAATGCGATCGAACCGAGAGATGTCGTAGATATGGTTCAGACACTTGCGCACGAAAGCTGCCACAACTTGTTGTTTGGATACTGCATCGAGGGGCAGCTCGTGGAAAATCCTGATGAAGAGCGCTATGCTTCACCGCTGCGCATCGATCCCCGACCTTTGGATGGAATTTTTCACGCCACCTTTGTGTTGGCTCGGATGCATTACTCGATTGAGCAAATTGCCAAAAGCCCACGATTAAATGAAGAACTCCAATCAAAAATCCAAAGAGAGCGCCAACTGCGGGCTGCGAGTTTTTATGACGGACTGGCCACTCTCAAGGCCCACGCACGTTATACGCCAGAAGGGCAGGCTTTGATGAATGCCGCGGAGGCTTATATGAATTTTGCCACAGCTGCCGAGGCTGCGGAAGGTTGGTAGTGTTTGGATTGACGGCGGGAGGGAAGGAGGGTTTGATCTTCGTCTGCCGCGTTTGACGGATTTTTTATATGGATTATACAGCGAAAATAGCGCGCCACGTGGCATCGATCCCGAGATCAGGGATTCGGGATTTCTTTGAATTGGTGCAGGGTCGGGACGATGTAATTTCGTTGGGGGTTGGCGAGCCTGACTTTGTGACGCCATGGCACATCCGTGAGGCGGCGATTTATTCCTTGGAAAAAGGCCAGACGACCTACACCTCGAACCTAGGTTTGTTGAGCTTGCGGAAATCGATTTCCAAATATGTGTCGGGATTTTTCGATGTGAATTATGATCCGGCGAAAGAGGTTTTGGTGACGGTGGGTGTTTCTGAGGCGATCGATATCGCGCTGCGGGCCTTGCTAAATCCGGGTGAGGAAGTGATTTATCACGAACCGTGTTACGTTTCCTATTCGCCAAGCATCGTGATGGCGCACGGAGTGGCAGTGGCGGTGGAGACGACGAAAGAAGATGGGTTTTCACTCAAGCCAGAGGCGCTCGCTAAAGCGATCACGCCGAAAAGTCGGATTTTGATGTTAAATTTTCCGACGAATCCGACGGGAGCGGTTGCGAGTAACGAGGATCTTGAGGGGATTGCGAAACTTGCGAATAAACACGATTTGATCGTGCTGGCCGATGAAATTTACAGCGAGCTACGTTATGATGAGATCAAGCATGTTTCGATTGCATCGTTGCCCGGAATGAAGGAACGCACGATTTTGATGCATGGTTTCTCGAAAGCGTTTGCGATGACGGGTTTCCGTTTGGGTTATGCCTGTGCGCCGCAGCCCATCATTGAGGCGATGATGAAAATTCACCAATACTCGATGCTTTGCGCGCCGATCATGGGTCAGAACGCAGCGATTGAGGCGTTGGAGAACGGTGAGCCGCAGATGTTGATGATGAAGGAAAGTTATCATCAGCGCAGAGATTTCATGGTGAAGCGTTTGAACGAGATCGGCTTGGATTGCCATACTCCAGGAGGCGCGTTTTACGTTTTTCCGGATATCCGTGAGACCGGAATGAGTTCGAAAGAATTTGCGATGGGCTTGCTGAAGGCGGAAAGCGTCGCTGCGGTTCCGGGTAGTGCGTTCGGTCCTAGCGGAGAGGGATTCTTGCGCTGTTGTTATGCAACCGGCATGGAAGATCTGCGCAAGGCGATGGACAGCATCGAGCGTTTTGTTTCTAAAATTTAATCTAACAATTTATCTGGATGGAACACGATCCGAAACATCCAGATCAACTGACGAAGGCACACGTGTGGCCTTTCGCGGTGTTTATGGTTTTTCTGATCGCGTTGCAGTTGGCGGAGAGTTTGATCGGTTGGGATCATCCGGCGGCGCCGTGGTGGAAACGTGATGTCGCACAGTGGGTTTATCCGATCCAGACGCTGGTGGTTCTCGCGATACTGGTTCGTTATTGGAAATCTTTTACGTTTGATTGGAGCCTGAAATGGTCCGTTATTGGTGTGGTGTTTGGGGCGGTGGGGATTGGTTTCTGGCTGCTTCCCACGACGCTCTACGATGCGTGGGGTCTAACAGGTGAGACCGATGGCTGGAT
>CAMCYT010000278.1 GCA_945885485.1 Prosthecobacter debontii | reverse complement strand
TCTCCAGATTTTTCAAAGCCAATCGTCAGAGTATCGCCGCCTTCGACATCGACTTTGATGGGTGACTCTGCACCGGTGAGCAAGTGGTGCACGAGCGCGCAAGCGACCATGCCGGTGCCGCAAGCAAGAGTTTCATCTTCGACTCCGCGTTCGTAGGTGCGGATGGCGATGTGATCGGGGGCTAGCACTTTCGCGAAGTTTGCGTTGGTTCCGTTCGGTGCAAAATGGGAATGGTAACGCGTGGCGCGACCAACATTGAACACATCGGTGTTTTCCAGATCATCGACGAAGCTGACGACGTGAGGCACGCCAGTGTTTAGGAAATGGAGCACGCCGGAAAAGCCATCGATTTTCGCTGGAGTGTTGAGTTCGAGATCTTTCGGTTCCGACATCGCGATACGGACTTCTTCGCCGACGATTTCTGCGGTGAGCGTTCCGGCGATGGTTTCAAAAGAAACGCTGGAAGGAAGTTCTTCATCCTCATTGCCAAGATGCGCTGTGAAAAATCCAAAGCACCGCGCGCCATTGCCGCACATTTCAGCTTCGCCGCCATCGGCATTGTAGTAGCGGAATTTGTAGTCGGCTCCTTTTTCGGCCGGCTCAACCGCCAACAAACCATCAGCACCAATCCCGCGATGACGATCGCAGAGCGCGGCGATGGTGTCATCGTCGAGGGAGATCGATAAGTCGCGGTTGTCGATGACGATGAAATCGTTACCGGCGCCATTCATGTTGTAAAAGTGGAGAAGCATGGTATTATGGTTGAAACTGGTGGGAAGATGGATACGGGGGGCTGGGATTTCAAGCGGTGTTTCGGTAATTCGGTGGGACGGTATTATAGAAACACTGAGCGGCGTAGCCGTAACCAAATGTCTGAATTACCTCCTCAACGTATCGCATCAATCAGCGGCTTGGCGAAATCCCTGACGGCTTGAGCTGGGTTGGAGAGATTTTCCTCGATGCGTTTGACGATGGCGGAGCCTACGATCACGCCGTCGGCGGAATTGGCGACGAGGGCGGCTTGCTCGGGATTTGAGATGCCGAAACCGACACAGACCGGAACTTTGCTGTGTTGTTTGATGGCCGTGACCTGGGCGGGGATGGTGGCGGCAGGGGCGGAATGGCCGCCGGTGACTCCGCTGCGGGAAAGCGCGTAGATGAAACCCTCGGCTTTTTCGGCGAGCATTTTGATGCGATCCGGCGGGGTCGATGGGGCGATCAGGCGGATGTGGGAGAGTGCTTTGTTTTCCGCAAGTTCAGCGGAGAGTTCGGCCTCGTCTGGAGGGAGATCCAAAAGCAAAATGCCATCCGCGCCGGCAGCGACTGCATCTTTTTGGAAGCGCGAAAAGCCATAGGTGAAAATCGGGTTCAGGTAAGTGAACATGACGATGGGGGTTTTGTCGTTGGTTGCGCGGAAGGCTTTGATCAACTCAAGGGTACGCGCCGTGGTCATGCCTGATTTCAGAGCCCTATCCGCCGCCATCTGGTTGACGATTCCATCGGCCAGCGGATCGGAAAACGGCAGGCCGAGCTCGATCACGTCAGCACCGATATCTGCCAGAGTATGCATCACCTCCAAAGAAAGTTCAAACGAAGGGTCACCCGCAGCCACATAGGCAATGAAGGCTTTTTGATTCTGCTTTTTGAGAGTGGCGAACGTATCGTCGAGGCGCATACGGCGAAGCTAAGCTTCAAATTTCAAATTCCAACTTTCAAATTTCAAAAGATTTGATGTGAAGCGCCTGATAAATCGCTATCTTCATTGAGATATGGGATTTGAAATTTGAAAATTCAAAAACTCCACCAGGTCCTTCCTCGATTTTTTGAGGTCAGCTGGGTTGGTGTAGAACATGTGGCCGGCATTGTAGTAGGTGTATTTCACCTGATTCAGCAGAGCGGGGGATGTGCCGGTTAGCTGGCGGAATGAGTAAGCGACGCCTTCGGGTGGGGTTGCGAGATCGGTGTGAGCACCCATGACCAAGACTTGTAATTTTGGATTGTCGCGCAACGCAGGGGCGAGGTCACCGGTGAGGTTCACGATACGGTTATCGGAGCTGTACTTCCATGGACCCACTGATGTTAGAATTTCGTAAGTTTGATCTTCTTTCCAGCCAAGTTCATCACCGAGATAGGTCAGCATGGCTGTTGAAAAAGCCTGATAGGCTAAAGAATAAGACGGATCGTATTCGGCCGATTCCATGGTTGGATCTGTGACATCCCAAGCGACTCTTGCATCGAAGCGACCGATGACTTTTCCTTCTTTCCGAAGTAGATCCGCACGGAAGATAGACGGATCCAAACATAGATGATGATTTTTCCAAATCTCCGCAGAAATTCCCGTCATTTCAGATAATTTTCCAGCGATCTTTTCAAATTCCTCAGGCTTGATTTCGTTGCCTTTCAACAATGCCAGAGCGTAGTCGCCATAGGCAAACTCCTTGGCTGCTTGATAAACGGCATCGCGTTCGCCTTTGATTTTTCCATGGTGCAGAGCCGTGGTCGCGAAGGTTGGTAGATAGACTTGATACGAAAGCTGACTACCAAGGGCAGGGATGAGAGTCCGAAAATCGAGTAAGGTTGAGAGCATAACCACGCCATTTAAACTCATGCCATAACGATCCTGTAAATGATTCGCCAGGCCGGCCGCGCGGATTCCGCCGTAGGATTCGCCGCAGAGATATTTCGGCGAACTCCAGCGATTGTTGTTAGTGATCCACATCCGAATGAAATCGCCAACGGATTCGATGTCTTCATTTAATCCATGAAATTCTTTCTCTTCCGTTTTACCGGCCGCACGGCTGTAGCCCGTGGTCACGGGATCGATAAATACCAGATCGCAGACATCCAAAATGCTCTGATCATTATCGATCAAACGGGCAGGGGGCGTGACGGGTTGAGTGCCATCGCCTGGTAAATCCAATCTCCGAGGTCCGAGGATTCCAAGATGCAACCAAACCGCAGACGATCCAGGACCGCCGTTAAACGCGAACATGACGGGTCGCTTGGAAACGTCTCCCGCTTTTTCCCGAGTGTAGCTTGTGTAG
>CAMCYT010000277.1 GCA_945885485.1 Prosthecobacter debontii | reverse complement strand
GTATTGCGACTGGTTGGAAGTGACTGAGTGGTTCGATACCCGCGGACCGCAGGAGACGGCGGTGTGGTTGGGAGTTGAGCGCGAGTTGCTCGCGAAGCTGAACTCAACTGTCGATCTGACTTTGCTGCGTAGATTTGCGGGAATGTCGGAAATAGTTGCGGGTGAAACCATGTGGGAAGTGATGCGTTGGATTGGCAGTGATCTGATTGGTTATCTGAAATCGCTGCGCGAAAAGCTCAACGAAATCGCCCGGAGTAGTGAAATCTGGGAAATCGGCGAGGGTGAGACTTTTTTCCGTGTGCTTTTTTTACCGCGTTCCGCAAATATTTCTGAAGACGCATCGGCAGGTCTGGCACGTTATGCTTCCACGTTGCCAGAAGACCAAAAAGTGGTAGGAATGGTATATCCGGATCGGCGTGGCACTGGTTTCGCACTTTCCCGTTTCAATGATTACTTAGGCTTGGATTTCACACGGATTGAGACCGAAGCTGATGTCCATTTTGCGCACAGCCGCGGCTTTGTGGCTAAAACCTCTGCGGTGGATTTAGCGAGAATTCGCGAGCTCCTGAGTAAAAGCCGCGTGACAGTCTAACGGATTATGCCAGCCTCGGCGCATGAGTGATATTTCCATTTCGAGTCTGAAAGAACAAGCGGGCGATGTGCCATTGATCGCCTCCATCACTGCGCAACTGCAATCGCGTGCGGTGAAAACCACCAAAGACGGAAAGCCTTTTTTCGATCTCTCTTTCGTGGATTCCACCGGATCGATCAGTCTGAAAGTTTGGTCAAATACGCCGCTCTACACCGAGACGGAAAAAATGAATCTGAATGCCATCATGCGTCTCGATGGCGAGTGGACGCAGAATCAATACGGGATTAACGGCAGTGAGATCCGTTGGTCTGCGCTGCAAGAGGATGAGATTGCGATCTTCCTCGCGGGCGATCCGCAGACACGGGACAAGCAACAGCGCGACTACGCAGAGATTCTGGGATTTTGTGGCATCATGGCCGATCCGAGATTGAAACGCTTGGTGGAGTATTTTTTCGAAAAGATGGGGGATCGATTCCGCCGTACCGCAGCCGCGCGGAAAAACCATCATGCCCGGCGGGGTGGATTAGTGGAACACGTCGCGCAAATGATGCGTTCCGCGAATGCGATCTGTGGTATTTATCCTGAACTGAATCGGGATCTGATGATCTCCGGTGTGTTGTTTCATGACTCCGGCAAGCTCTGGGAAAATTCTTATCCCGAAGAAGGATTCGCGCAGATTCACTCGAAGTATGGCGAAATGTTAGGGCATATCCCGCTGGGGATCGAGCTAGTCAATAAGCTCTGGCACGATTTACTCAACGCTTCCGAGTTCGATGCCTTTTCAGAATCAAAACCCGCAACCGATGATGTGCGGATTCATCTGCTGCATCTTATCGGTAGTCACCACGGACAGTTGGAATTTGGATCTCCGGTGCTTCCGAAAACTCCTGAAGCGCATGCGCTGCATTACATTGACAACCTCGATGCTAAAATGGAAATGCTGCGTGATGCTTACGCCCAAAGCGCAGAGATAGCCCCAGGGATTTACGATCGAGTATTTCCGCTAGCGACTAATCTGATCAAGCCGCTGGCGAGTTTTGAGGGAGAGATAATCTAAATCTAGATCCCGCCAGGGATCTCAGAAATTAGCCTGGGGTCGAGGAGCGTAGCGACGACTACCCCAGGGAAAATGAGATGGAGAATTCGACCTCAGCAGTGGGTCGGAGAAATGACGGCAGCAGGATGCAGCCGCTCCTTGGTTACTCTTGGACCGCACGATTCACTTCGATCCAGTTTTTTTGGAAGGTTTGCCAGTGCTGATCCGACTTTGAAGGATCGTTCGGATTGAGATAAATATATACTTTATGAAAAGCTGCGCCAGCGAGGGGGAGATTTTTGTTTTGTGGATTTTGTCCGGCTAGCATGGGGTCGGATGCAGGAGGGGTATTTTCTAACAGCTTATCGACAAGGTTTGAAAATTGATCTGCGACGAATTTTTTTGTTTTATTCCCGTTCTCGTTGTGCAGAGAAATAGGTGTTTTGTATTCGATGATGGGTTTATCATCGGTATTGACGGGGAACTTTTCAAACAGGCTGCGGGACGCGCTTATGTTACCGCAGTATAGCAAGAGAATGTCTCGTTGGTTCGGTAGGTGTAAACTTTGGACAGCATTTCCATCTGTATCGGATATGGGTTGGCGACTGACATATCTTTCATAATGCTTATGCTCATTTGTCGGTAGTGGTGATTTATTTTGATGGCCGACAAGCGCGACGATTTCTCCGCCTGGCTTGAAGTTGTGGCGCCATAGGGTGACTTGATCGAAGGCGCTGAGCATAGTTTTGGTGATGACGCCGAATTCATATTCAGAGATCTGATAGAGCGGTAGCCACTGCACATAAACCCCGTCGGGATTGAGACGTTTTTTCGCCGATTGATAATGCTCAAGGCTGTAGAGACTCCCGGTGCCGCGGTGATAGGGGACGAATAGATCGGCATTGATCATGTCGAATTTTTTGTCCGTGGCCATGAGGTAATTGCGTCCGTCTTCGGAGAGAACCTTTGCTCTAGGATCAGTGAACAAACCGTTGGTGTAATCGGTGGCATCGATTTTTCCGGTCATGTATTTTTTGGTTGCGGTGACGACTTCCGGTAATAACTCACAGACAACGACCTCGTTGATGTTTTTGAAATCATTTTTGTTTAGTGCCTCACCCGACGTGGCACCGGTGCCCATGCCGAGATAAAAGATGCTTTCCGTTTTTGGATAAACCAAGAGAGGGATTCGGGTTTGTAAAATTTGGGATATTTTCGAGTTGGTCGATCCCAAGCTATAGCCGGAGTTCACCTTGATAGAGTGTCCGGCTTGGCTGCTTTGCACGACGGAGACTGTGCCATTGCTGGCCTCCCAGACTTCGATAATCGTCTCCGGCTCCGCACCGGGGACGGATCCTGTGACGGGAAATATCGCGGGGTTAAGGAGAGTTAAACAAATGAGCAGAATGAAAGCGGTTAGGATTTTTGTCGCACCGAAAAAGACGCTTTTT
>CAMCYT010000276.1 GCA_945885485.1 Prosthecobacter debontii | reverse complement strand
AACATCGAAGGTCCATATCTCCAGAATGCGTATGATTACCCTGCGGTCACCGACAACGACTTTATAGGTTTCTACACCGACTATGACTCCGCAACCCAGACCGAGGGTCAAGGCACTAGCGGTGATTCGGGAGGTGTAGCCTTCGCCTTTATTGGCGGGCAATGGAAAATAGTGGGGATAATGAACGCCATCAACACCACTGTATCGCCCAACCAAACCCTGTTCTCCAACATTTCGACTTATTCGTCAGAAATATCTAATATCATAGCCACGCAGGGCACCATCCCGGAGACTTCCACCGCGCTTTTATTGCTAAGCTCAGCACTCATCGCCTTCCGCCGCAGGCGTTAGTGCGGTTGCCCAACCGTCCATGCCACCGGTGGAAAAAAATTCCCATCTCCTCGCACCATTTGATTCTTTCCTGCCTGATGAATAATGAATAAATGCCAGGAATTAGAATACTAGGAATTTGCTTTTAAAACTAGCGTGGAGAATGCACTGAGGAGCCGGTCTAAGAAGGAGAAAAGGGGGTTGCGGGGAAAAAGGGGAGATTTTGGTAAAAGCTGAAATTAGAGGGGCAAAGACGCCTATTTCCGATCATTTTGTCACGGTTTGCAGACTTAAGGGCACAGCTCCCCCGTCCCGCCGCGGCTTTCTGTCGGCAACGGTCTATTGTTGTAAGCTTCCATTCGAAGCCCTTGTCGATTTATAATTCGTCTGGGATTTTGTATTATATTCTAGGACTTTATTTTTTATCGCAGATTTAAGTCATCGACTTAGTCTTTCTGAAAATTCCTCGTAATTCTTAGTTCCCCAATGTCCGCAAAACGCTCCGCCACATCCCTCGCTTCCAAGCTCGCCGAAGCAGGCTATAACGCCTATTTTGCGGGTGGTTGTGTGCGTGATAAACTGTTGGGGGTGGAACCGAAAGATATCGATATCGCGACCTCTGCCACGCCTCGTGAGGTCTTGGCTTTGTTTCCAGGTTCCAACGAGGTCGGTGCGCATTTCGGGGTGGTGATTGTGAAACATGATGGGCATCACGTGGAGATCGCCACCTTCCGCACGGACGGCTCTTATGGCGATGGTCGGCGTCCTGACTCCGTGACCTTTTCCACTCCCGATGAGGATGCGCATCGGCGGGATTTCACGATCAACGGGCTATTTGAAAATCCGTTCACGGGAGAAGTGATCGATCACGTTGGCGGGCTTCCAGATCTCACAGCTCGCGTCATCCGTGCGATCGGCACGCCCTCGCATCGCTTTCAAGAGGATGCCCTGCGCCTGCTGCGCGCGGTACGATTTTCCACCACTCTCGGATTTCCCATCGAGCCAGTCACTCTCGCAGCCATCCAATCCAACGCTCAGCTGTTAGATAAAATTTCTCCCGAACGGATTCGGGATGAGTTTTCGAAAATCATCATCTCCCCCAACCGCCGTCAGGGTTTGGAGCTACTGGTGGGTACCGGTTTGGCCTCACATTTCATCCCAGAAGTCATGCCGCTCATCGGCTGTGAGCAACCACCGCAATGGCATCCGGAAGGCGATGTCTATGTCCACACCTGCATCATGTTGGAAATGCTTGAGGCCGATGCTCCGCTCACACTTTGTTTAGCCACGCTGCTTCACGACATCGCTAAGCCACCCACGCAAACCACAGATCCCGATGGCCGTATCCGTTTCAACGGACATGACACTCTCGGCGCGGAAATGGCTGAGACGATTTTGACGCGTCTAAAATATTCGAACGCTGTCATCCGCGATGTCGTTCACATGGTCTCGCGTCATATGCAGTTTATGAATGTGCAACAGATGCGCAAAGCAAAGCTCAAACGCTTCATGTCAGAACCGACTTTTTCTCAGGAAATGGAGCTGCATCGGGTCGATTGCGCGTCATCAAACGGCTTTACCGACAACTACGAATTCCTCAACCAGAAATCCGAAGAATTCGCCAGCGAACCGCTCATCCCTCCCCCGCTCATCACCGGCAGAGACCTCATCGAAAAAGGCCTCCAGCCCGGCCCGCGTTTCAAAGAAATCCTCGAGGAAATCCAAACCGAGCAACTCGAAAATCGACTGACCACTAGGGATGAGGCATTGGCCTATCTAGAAACGCTTCTGTAAAACTGGACCTTCTCACTGAAAACTAGATACTAGCCAACTTATTGACATTACGTTTCACGCGGCGTTCTGCGGCGAGAGCGCCCTACCTATGGAATGACCACTTCCTGCCATTTTCTTCGCAAAAAACAATCTGGCTTGGACGTTCATAAAAACTCCGCCTAGTATCCCGCCAATGACTTCCGAAATTCCAACTGCCGTCTCTGATCCAATTAACGCAAAAATCCTCGCTGTTTCCGAAGATCTCATCGCTGGTTTCCAACGCCATCCATTTCATATGATCGCAGACCAATCGGGAGTGCCTCTCGAAACCGTGATCGAGCGCATCCGCGCCATGCTTGAAGCAGGCATCATCCGCCGCGTCCGCCAGACCATGCTCGCGACCAAACTCGCGCACGGCGCACTCGTCGCATGGAAAGTGCCGGAAGAAAAACTCAATGCCGCCTTCGATTTCATGGCGAAGGAAGATCCTTTCTCCGGCCATGTCGTCATCCGTTCCACCGATACTGAAGTCTCCGGTTCCGGCTATCGCCTCTGGACCACGCTCAAAGTTCCTGTCGGCGAGTCACTTGATTTCCACGCCACCAAACTTCTCAAACTCACCGGCGCGACTGAATATCTACTCATGCCAGCCAATGGTGTGTTCGCACTCGGAGTCGGCCACGTCCGCCGCAAAACCATGGAACCCGGTGAAAAAGCCGAGGAACCAGCAGTGATGATGACTACGGTTCCTGCTGAACTTTCCGAAGAAGAATGGAACGTTTTACTCATCCTCAAAGAAGAACTCACCCTCGATGAGATCAATGAAAACCCATGGGGAAACCGCGCGGAACAAGCTGGCGTTTCCCTCGATCGATTCTGTAAAATCGCCGAGACCCTGAACCAGAAAAAAGTCATCGGTCGTTTTTCTACTTTCCTCGAACACGTCAAACCATCCGCAGAAACCGGCGAGCGCGTAACCCGCTTCAACG
>CAMCYT010000275.1 GCA_945885485.1 Prosthecobacter debontii | reverse complement strand
GGATGCCGGCCTCGCCACAGGCTTTCATGACATCTTGTTCGGTGGGCGTTAGCATATTGGAGAGCCGTGCTTTCAGCCGGCTTGGGTTGGATTAGAAAACTTCCTGCGATTTAAAATTAATTGAAGCCGGTCGGAGACCGGCTCTCCAGTTACATCCCTGCCTCGGCTAGGCGTTCGGTCATTTCGGATTTCATGAGTTGATCGGTCATTTCTGTTAGGTCGCCAGACATGATCGCATCGAGGTTGTGTGAGGTGAAGCCGATGCGGTGGTCGGTGCAGCGGCTTTGTGGGAAATTGTAGGTGCGGATTTTTTCGGAGCGATCGCCGGAACCGATGAGGGAGCGGCGGTTTTCCGAGTAAGCGGCTTGTTGCTCTTGGAGTTTCTTCTCGTAGAGGCGGGAGCGCATGATATCGAGAGCCATTTCGCGGTTTTTAATTTGGGAACGACCGTGCTCGCAACGGACGTAAAGCCCTGTGGGGATGTGGAAAATTTGGACGGCGGAGTCGGTCGTGTTGACGTGTTGTCCACCCGCACCGCCGGAGCGGCAGACTTCGATACGAAGGTCTTCTTGTTTCATTTCGACATCGACCTCTTCGGCTTCTGGTAGAACTGCAACGGTGATGGTGGAAGTGTGGATACGGCCTTGGGTTTCGGTGGCGGGAACGCGTTGCACGCGATGCACGCCGGATTCGTATTTGAGGTGACGGAACACTTCGTCGCCAGTGACTTTGAGAATGACTTCTTTGAATCCGCCGACTTCGGAAGGGGAACTTTCGAGGTGTTCAGTTTTCCAGCCTTTGGCATCGGCGTAACGCTGATATGCACGCATCATTTCTCCAGCGAAGAGTGAGGCTTCATCGCCGCCTGCACCGGCGCGGATTTCGATCAGCGCGTCACGGTCTTCGTTGGGATCGGCGGGGAGCAAGGCGTATTGCATGTCCTCGCGGAGTTGCACTAGAGATTTTTCGAGTTCCGGAATTTCCTCTGTGGCCATGGCTGAGAGCTCTTTATCATCCGAACGCGCGAGTTCTTGGTTATCGCCGAGCTGTATTTCGGTGCTCTTCAGCGTGTCCCAAACTTTCAGAGTTTGTTGAAGCTTGCGATGCTCGCGCAGGATTTCGGTCGCACGTTTCGGATCGTCGAAAAGATTCGGGTCGCCGATGGCTTCTTCGAGTTCACGGAAGCGATTTTTGCGTTTGGCGATGAGTTGGGAGTAGTCCACAGGCAGAAGTTCTAAATTTTAAGCACGAAATTTCTATAATGAAAAATCAGAAATAAGCTACCTAGTCGCGATGACTTGTGAGGTGAAACCTTTCAAATAGGATGTTTCCGGTAAGGAAATCAACACTGGGTGATCGGCGCGTTGGGCGTGCTCGGCGACGAGGCGGAGCGATTTCTTTGCATCGACTGAGGCATCAGCGAGGTTTTCCAGAAACAGCTCACGGGATGCATGGTGGGAGCAGCAGAAGGTGGAAAGTAGGCCGCCTTTCTCCAGTAGCTTGAGGGAGCGGAGATGGATTTCTTTGTAGCCCCGCATCGCATCTATCAGGGTCTTTTTGTTTTTCGTGAAACTTGGCGGATCTAGGACGATGAGGTCGTATTCCGGTTGGGCGGATTTGAGAAAATCGAAGACATTGGCTTCGATTACATCGATGGAAAGGTTGTTGAGCTCAGCGTTTTTTCGTGCGGCGGCACAGGCGGAGGCGGAGATATCAACCGCGGTGACTTTGGCGGCACCCGCTTTGGCGCAGGCGAGGGCGAAGCCGCCTTGATTGGTGAAGCAGTCGAGGACACGCAGGCCTTTGGAAAATTTGGCGACTTCGTTGTGGGCTTGGAGTTGATCGAGGTAGAGTCCGGTTTTCTGTCCATCGACCAGATCGATTTCAAAATCGAGACCGTTGGCGTGAACCATGAAAGGGCCGGGATTTTCGCCATACATGAGTTCGATGCAGGGTTCCATGCCTTCGGCTTTGCGAGAGGATGAATCGTTGCGGAGAGTGATGGATTTTGGCGCGAGGATTTCGATCAAAGCGTCTCTGATGAGATCTTTCCGCATATCCATGGCGAGGGTAAGTGTTTGAACTGAGAGGTGATTGCCGTAGCGATCCACGATCAAGCCGGGGATGCCATCGGACTCCGACCAGACAATGCGGCACAGGGTTTCATCGAGATCGGGTGCTTCGATGCGAAGATTGATCGCTTGGCGGATGCGACGAATGAAGAAATCAGCATCTAGGTCTTGGCGGCGACGTGAAAAGCGGCGAGCGACGATCTGAGAGGCGGGATTGTATATGGCTGAACCGAGCGGTCGGTCGCGGAAATCTTTCAATGTGATGACATCTCCTGGCTGGGGATTGCCAAAAGATTTTTTGATTTCGGAGGCGTAAATCCATTCGTGGCCATGAAAAATTCTGGCGCGAGGGGCGATGATGAGACCGGGCATGTGTTGCGAAATTTTAAATTTTAAACTCTAAATCCCAAGGAAGAGGGAGCTCCGCAAAAATTGCGTAGTGATGTTGGACAGGAGAGAAAGGTATAGGGTGCTAGGTTACAACTGGGAAAATTGAGTAAATTTAAAATCCCCCGAAGAATGTGGATTTTCATGGGTCATTGCAATTAGAACGAGTTGAGGGATTGACATTCTCGCTTGGAACGATTGTTTCAAAGATATGCGTATGTTGAAAGTTCCTGGATCTGGCCCGAAGAGAAATTTGTTGGATGCGACTGAACGTTTGGTGGTTGAGAAAGGTTTTGATCTGGTTTCGGTGCGCGACATCACTGGCGCGATTAAAGCGAACGTTGCAGCAGTGAATTATCATTTTGGCAGTCGTGAAGGATTGATGGATTTGGTGATGTCACATGTGATGGATGCTGTGAACGCAGCGCGGGTTGAGGCCTTGGAAAATGTAGCGCGACCCTACTACGCTGAAGCTACGAAGGACAGGCTGGAATCGCGCGTTCCAATTGAGGAGATTGTGGCGGCGTATGTGAACTCGGTTTTGACTGCTGCAGGTCGGGTGGAGATGGATCTTGCGTTTTTCTTGAAACTGTCGGGTCGGGTGATGGTTTTTCCTGCGGCATTGATGTCGCCAGCG
>CAMCYT010000274.1 GCA_945885485.1 Prosthecobacter debontii | reverse complement strand
CCCCAACCCACCAAAGGCGTCCCCTCATCAATCAATGCATGAGCGGCTCTGGGCAGAGTTAGCGTCGTCCTTATGCTCCCCGCATCCATCGTGATGAAAGGTGCGGAATGCACCAAGATCATTAATAACAATGCCGTTAGAGAAAATGCAGTCACTCGCGCCAAAGAGGCTGGCCGGTTCTGATAAAGCGTTGCCCCGCAACATACACAACTCGCTCTCGATCCCTCAGCAATGAGCGGTGCATGATATACGGTATCGCAAAAATGGCAGATCGCGTGATGCGGTCCGCCTCTCGGCTTGGGCCATGACAGAATGGAAAGACGTATTCTCACTGTGATTTTCGTGACCTAGTCGCGACGACTCGTTGTTTCAACTCTCCCAAATGCTCAATCCCACACTCAACCAAATCTCCTGCTTGCAAATATCTCGGCGGCTTCATCCCCATCGCCACTCCGCTCGGAGTTCCGGTGGCAATCACATCGCCCGGCAATAAGGTCATGAAACGGCTGATATAACTCACAATGTGCTGCACCCCGAATAACATATCCTTCGTCCAACTATTCTGACGTATCTCCCCATTCACCTGACACCACAACCTTAACTCTTGCGGATTCTGAATCTCATCCGCAGAAACTAACGCAGGCCCCATCGGTGCAAAACTATCGCAGCTTTTCCCCTTTGTCCACTGACCGCCATGGTCTTTCTGAAACGCCCGCTCAGAGTAATCACAAAATACCGAGTAACCCGCCACATGAGACATCGCTTCTTTTTCAGAAATATCCTTGGCCAACTTCCCTATCACCACCGCGAGCTCCACCTCGTAATCTAATTTCTTCGCACCAAACGGAATCAACACATCATCATACGGCCCACTCCATGCCGTGGATGCTTTCATGAAAAGTACCGGCTCAGTCGGGATCTCACCACCCATTTATTTGGCGTGCTCCACGTAGTTCTGCCCCACACACACAATTTTCGACGGCCTAGCAATCGGCGGACCCAGCCGAACCATAGGATCAACCTCCGTCGCCCCCGGACATCCCTGCTCCACCCACTCCGCCAAACTCTCCATTCCTCCCATCGCAAAAAAGGCCTCATCATAATCCATAAACTCACCGCTCGCATCCATGCGCCGCCCATCTTCCAATAAAACCCCCGGCTCCTCTCGCCCAGCTTCGCCAAATCGTATCAGTTTCATCGTTTTAAAATCGAACGCGATCCTAAGCAAAACCCAACAAATATCCAGCCCTAATCCCAGACGACTTTTCGTAAATCCTACTGGGAAAACCCCATTTCATAAAAACCTCCTCTCACTCGATAACCTGCCTCAGAAATCGAGTCAGTGAAGCCCAAGGAATGCTCTCTTTTGAGGTCTCTCTTTTGGGGTCGTGCCTCTTATTACAACATTTGAGCAATAGTCCGGCAGATAAATATTAAGATGAGATACCCCAAAATCAGAGAAAAAGCGCAGTTGAAATGACTTTCTGAACGTGTAAAATGCGAGCATGAGATGGGAAGATTGCAGCGCAGTTGAGCAACACCAAAGAGTTGTCTCAGGATCTTGGGTGTTCAGTGGCACCCGAGTACCTGTCACCGCTCTGTTCGAGAACCTTGAGGACGGAGCCACAGTTGATGAATTTCTGGAATGGTTTCCGGGTGTTTCCCGCAAGCAAGTTGAGCAAGTTCTAACTTTCGCCGCCGCATCGCTACTTCCTTCTGTCGCATGAAGTTACTTTTTGACCAAGGCACACCGGTTCCATTAAGAAGGTTTTTACACCCGCATACGGCAGATACCGCAGCAGAACTAGGATGGTCAGCAATTGAAAACGGTGAATTAATATCAGCGGCCGAGGCTGCGGGATATGACGCTTTGATAACGACAGATCAAAATCTTAAATATCAGCAGAATTTAACGACCAGAAACATAGCGATCATCGTCTTAAAGAAGAGTTCTTGGCCACGTATCCAAAAAGTTGTTGATTTTGTTACCTCAGAAATCGAGTCCGTGAAGCCCAAGGAATACAAAGAAATTGAGATTGCTTAGTCTCTTTATTCAAAATTTCCCTCATTCCGTGTATTCCGTGCATTCCGTGGTTCACATTTCTGGATTTTCTCTGAATTATCCCCTCAGTCCAGTCAATCAGAACTAGGAACCAAAAACTAAGAACCAAGAACTTTCCCCATGTCCCAACAACACATCGATGTCAGCTACGTTGCCAAATTGGCACGCCTCGATCTCACCCCTGAGGAAGTCGGCACCTTCAAATCCCAGCTCGATGCGATCCTTGAACACGTCGAAACATTATCATCCATCGATCTTCCCGACGACCTGGAGCTCGACGATCATGGAAAACTCGGTCCAATGCGCGATGACACCCCTATCCCGAGCCTCGATCCCGAGCTCGTCCTGCGCAACGCCCCAGACCAAGCCCAATCCCAAATCCGCGTCCCAAAAGTCGTCGCCGACGCATGATTTTATTTTCTTTGACTCCGCTTCGCTCCGTCCAAGCCATCACAGCTTCGCTTAGTTTAAATAGTTCGTTAGAACTCACCCTGCTTTCACTGATCACTGTCACTCATCACTAGCCACTTTCTCCATGACTCTTACCCATCTCCGCCAGCAATTCCTCTCTGGTCAATCCACCCCAACCCAAGCCCTCGAATCGCTCGCAGCAGCCATTGCCGAGCGCGATTCTCAAACGAAAGCTTACATTTCATATAATCTCGAAGAAGCACTCCAAGCAGCTGCCCAAGCCAACCTCTCAAAACCGCTCGGCGGCCTCCCCATCGCTATCAAGGACAACATCAACACGTTCGGCCAGCCCTGCACCTGCGGCTCCAAGTTTTTAGCTAAAAATTACATCTCTCCTTACGACGCGACGGTCATCCGGAAACTCAAAGAAGCCGGAGCCATTCCGTTTGGCCGGATGAACATGGACGAATTCGCCATGGGTTCCGCCACGGAAAACTCCGCCATCCAGCTCACCCGCAACCCGCGTGATCCAGAACGCATCGCCGGCGGTTCGTCCGGTGGCTCCGCCGCCTCAGTCGCCGATCTCACCGCCAACGCCGCCCTCGGTTCAGATACCGGCGGCTCAATTCGCCAGCCCGCCTCCCACTGCGGAATCGTCGGACTCAAGCCCA
>CAMCYT010000273.1 GCA_945885485.1 Prosthecobacter debontii | reverse complement strand
CAAAGTCTGTAAAAAGTGAAGTTAGTGAATATACGGATTCTGAAGAAAAGGACAGTAAAGCAGAGAAAATCTCAGAGAAGCCCGTTTCTGAACTAGTTGAGAAAAAAGACGTGGACGCTGATGGCCCAGATGAACTCCCTGACTTGTCTTCTCCTGTCAGATTAAATAAGCGCGCAGAGAAAGCGGCCAAGGAGTCTGAAAAGGAAGCTGAAAAGCAGAAAAAGGCCAAGAAAGAGGAGAAAGCGAAAAAGGAAGATGGAGCGGATAAAGGAGACCGGCCCGAGAAACGTGAGAGGCTGGCAAAATCTGGGAAAGGCGATGAATTTTCTGAATCTAAAGCGGTCACGATTGGATCTGGATTCATCCTATTTGCTCTGATTATGGTTGCCGCTGCATTTTTCTATGGGGCAAACTCCCGTCATAAAAAAGATACAGGGGATAGTTTGTTGAAAGGAATTGTCAACAAAGAGGACGTTAAAAAAGACGCGCCAACGGACGCTGACGACAAAACCGATGGTGGTAATGAGTGAGTCAATCCGCTGATCAAACGTTGAAGCGGAACTCTATCACGTCGCCATCTTTGACGACGTATTCTTTGCCTTCGATACGGACTTTGCCCGCTGTCTTTGCTACGGCCTTGGATCCAGCAGCTACGAGATCATCATAGTGCACAATTTCCGCGGCGATGAATCCGCGTTCGAAATCAGTGTGAATGACTCCAGCGGCAGCTGGAGCTTTGTCGCCTTGGGTGATGGTCCACGCGCGGGTTTCCTGGACCCCGGTGGTTAGGTAAGTGCGCAGGCCGAGTAGATGATAGACCCCGCGGATTAGGCTGGAGACACCGGAATCTTTCACTCCCATATCGGCGAGGAATTCAGCGGCTTCTTCGTGGGATAGATCGGAGAGTTCTTCTTCGATGCGGGCGGAGATCACAACAGCTTCTGCACCGGAATGTTCGGCAGCGAATTTACGTACTTTGGCGACTTCTACATGTGAGTCTGGATTTTCAACAGCAGATGCCAGTTCGTCCTCGGCAACGTTGCATGCGTATATGGTGCGTTTGGATGAAAGCAGGAAAAATCCTTTCACGATCTCGAGGTCGTCTTCTGAGAAATCGATGGTGAGAGCAGGTTTACCCTGATCGAGGTGAGGCATAATGATGTCGATGAGTTCGACTTCCTTTTTCGACTCCTTATCTCCGCCTTTGGCTTTTTTCTCGCGGGTATGGCGGCGTTTTTCGAGAGCGGACATATCAGCGAGGATGAGCTCGGCGTTGATGATCTCGATGTCGCGGATCGGATCGACGGAGCCGAGTTCGTGGATGATGTCATCGTTTTGGAAACAACGGACGACCTGGACGATCGCATCGGTCTCGCGGATGTTGGCGAGGAACTTGTTTCCGAGTCCGGCACCTTCGGAAGCCCCAGCAACGAGGCCGGCGATATCGACGAACTCGATGGCAGTTGGGACTAGTTTGTGGGATCCGGAGATTTTGGAAAGCACGGCGAGGCGTTCGTCAGGAACCATCACGATTCCGACGTTTGGGTCGATCGTGCAGAACGGATAATTCGCCGCCTCCGCCTTACGAGTGCGTGTAACCGCGTTAAAAAGGGTGGATTTTCCGACGTGTGGTAGACCTACAATTCCTGCTTTCAGCATAGCGCGCGGAGATTGGGCGGCTTGGGAGGCTTGGGCGAGAGAAATTTCACGAACATCAAATTCTTTTAAATAGGAGCTTTTAAGGGGGGTGGAAAAGATTTAGAAAATTCTCAAGATTTCCCGATTGACAGGTAGCAACCGGCTGCCTAGTTTTCGCGCCCCTTCAGTTGGGGGCGATCTCAAGTCCTCAAGAAGTTCCTTTATTACATCGAAATGAAAACATTTTCCGCCAAGCCACACGAAGTCGAACGCAAATGGTATGTGATTGACGCCAAAGGCAAAGTTCTCGGCCAAGTTGCTGTAGAAGCTGCACGCTTACTGCGTGGCAAGAACAAGCCGATTTTTACCACTCACGTTGACACAGGCGATTTCGTCGTGGTTATCAATGCCGATCAATGTGTATTGAGTGGAAACAAAGAAACCGAAAAGATTTACACCCGTTTCACCGGTTACGTTGGCGGCAAAAAAGTTGAAACTCCACACAAACTCCGTGAGCGTCGTCCCACTATGATGGTTGAGCGCGCTGTTTGGGGAATGATTCCTAAAACCCGTCTCGGTCGTGCACAATTCGGCAAACTGAAAGTTTATGCCGGCCCATCTCACCCGCACGAAGCGCAACAACCTGTTGCACACGAAGTTCGCTAACCTAAATTTTTCTAATTATTATGCCAGCTACTGTCACTCATAGTTCCACCGGACGCCGTAAAACCGCTGTTGCCCACGCACGGGTTACCGAAGGTTCCGGAGAAATGACCATCAACGGTCTTACTTTCGAAGAATACTTCCCAACGATCGACCTTCAAAATGCCGTCATCGCCCCTTTCCAAGTGGTCAACATGGTAAACAAGTTTGACGTTCAAGTCATCGTCAAAGGCGGTGGCAAGAACGCGCAAGCGATTGCGATTCGTCACGCGATTTCCCGCGCCCTTACCAAGGTCGACCCCGCAAACCGCGGTTTAGTGAAGCCTCAAGGTTTCCTCACACGTGACCCACGTATGAAAGAGCGTAAGAAGCCAGGTCAGCCAGGTGCGCGCGCCCGCTTCCAGTTCTCGAAACGTTAATTTGCCTTTCGGTTCATTTTTACAAAAAGCCGCATCAAACGATGCGGCTTTTTTGTTTTAGAAATTTTCTACGCAACTTTCTAAAACAGTTGGGGTTTTGGACAAATTATATGAAAACGTCTTTTTTACTTCCGGGTGCTGCTCTGGCGATTGGTTTGGGTGTGGGTTTTGGAATCGGCAAATCAGGTGAAGATTTGGATTCGCAAAAGACAGCGACTCAATCACAGATGTCCACACGCGGATCGGATCGAAGTGGCTTGGATTCATCGCGCGGGTCGAAGAATGATAAGAAAGTACGCAGCATCGATGAAATCTATCGTCAACCGGGTCAGAGTAATCGGATTCAGTCGTTGTTGGATTTTTATTCCAACTTAGGGCCCGGTCAGTTTTCAGCCGAGGCAGACAAGCTCGAATCCTTGCCCTTCAATGAGCGAATTCTGGCAGGGGTT
>CAMCYT010000272.1 GCA_945885485.1 Prosthecobacter debontii | reverse complement strand
CCACACGCCCCGGCGCAACGCCTGGAACGCCACCTAACAAACAACCGCGACCCCCACGATGTTTCGCCAAATGGTAAGAACCGACAATTGCCGACATCCGACCCGCGATTTCACTCATTGGTTCTAACAACGGCAGGCGACGGTTCACCTCAATCGTCTCGTAAGCAATCGCGGTGCAGCCGCTGGCCATCAAACTTTCTGTGAGGCCTAGATCCGCAGCAAGATGCAAATAGGTAAAAAGCGTGTGCTTGGGAGTCAGCATCGCGACTTCAACCGGTTGCGGCTCTTTGACTTTTACAATCAACTCCGCGCCTTCAAAAACGCTCTTCGCATCGGCAACCATTTCCGCACCGACCGCTAGATAATGTTCATCGGTGTAACTCGCGCCCAACCCAGCTCCACGCTCAACAAGAACGCGATGCCCACGCTTCACGAGATCAGCCACCGATCCGGGAATCATACTTACCCGGTTTTCTTGGGCCTTGATCTCTTTCGGTATGCCTATGTTCATAGCTGATTTCTATTTTAGGCCATCTAGGCTTTTCAAGATCGCTTGTTGGACTTTCGGCTCTCCAATATTTCCAAGGTGTCCACCATCAGGAAAAACCGTTAGTTGCGATGCTGGAATTGTCGATCTCAACCAAGACAGGTCTTCCGGCCGTAATAGAAAGTCATTTTTGTTCACGATAACGCGAACTTTCGATTGCGCACGAAGCTTACTGCCCTGTGTTTTCAAGTTCACTTCTTTCAGGAGTTGATCCTTGCTAATACCTTTTTGTTTATAGTAAGGCACCGCAAATCGCTCAAAGTAATCACTTAAAGAATACTTGAGAATCTCGTCATATACAGGACCTCTATCCCAACTAGAAATAGGGGTCTGAAGCACTCCAAAATCATTTTTAGATTGGCTCTCGAAAATGATATCACGAAGCCCGACACGGAAAGACAAGCCAACCAGGTATTTTGACTCATCACCATCGAACATAACTGAATGCTTAGGTTGATTTTTGCTCATAATCGCATAACTCACCTTATGTAACGCATTGTTCAATCGTTCCTGACGACCATTCTCAGGCCATTTTAACGGTACGTTTACGAACTTATCTAACTCTTTAAATCCGTGGGTGATATCAACCGGCATATCCACGGCGATGTAACGATCAAACGTCATCAAATCAGATTTCGATTGAGCCTCTCTAACCGCAATTTGCAAGGTTTCAAATCCGCCCATTGAAAGCCCCACCATTGCACGCTTAGTAAACCGATCCGGATATTTTTTAACCAATGCACGATCGGTTTCCGTGATCGCAACCAGAAGATCTAGACTATCTACTGGCGGATAAACCGGCAGCGCAGCAGTCGATGCCGTGCTCATAAATTCAGGATGAAACACACTGGTCGTGGTGACGACAGAATAGCCATTTTGATAAAGCTGTTCCGCGAGACCGATCGACATTGATGAAAGACGATGGGAAATAAGCCCAGGAGAAATGTAAACCAATGGAGCAGGCTCGGGCTGTACCCAGTAGTTGCATTTCATCCTGCGACCCGTGGAAGGAATTTTTACTGAAATCTCACGGCTTTGAGTCAAGAACTTGGGATCTTTTGGTCCAAATTTCACAGCGCCGAATGTCTGCAAAGTCGGCAGATCAATCGGTCCTCTCTTCGTCAAATCCGGCACACCGTCTTTGGTGCTATATGTCCAAACAATTTTCGAAGTCGAATAGGGGTCTGCATCAATTTGAATCAGGCGCTTCGCCTCTTCAGTTAGATCAGACAAACGGTTGTAGGTAGTGATCGGCGAAGCCATATCATAGGGATCTCCATAATTCATCGGTTCGGAAAACTTGTCAGCCACCAGACCGACCGCGTTACGTTCGTCACTTGGACCAAAAAACGGCAGCATCACATAGTTTTTTGGCTGCCAACCCCATTTCCCAAATGTCTGACTGAAATTTGCATCCGATTTCTCTACGTTCCACTTGGTCGCAGGATCAAAAAATCCAGCGAGACCCACCGTGGAATTGGTGACGAAACGCAGGGTCTCATCCCCCGCTCCGTCCCAGCGACCCTGCAACATATGATTCACCACCCGACCCGGATAGCTGATATTACGGCTGAAATCTTGAATCGATTCACGAGCACGTGTCGGAACCACTGTCCGATAAACTTTCGCAGATGGATGGATGACACCAAACAAAAGCCCTTCGTTTACCGTCCAGATACCTCGATTGATCGGTTCAGCCGGATCATTCAACAAATCCGGAAATGGCGTCACCGAACCAGCTGTCGAAGTCGGATTTACTGCCATCTGGCTCTGAAAGTTCGTCGATGAACACCCGCTCAAAAGACAAGTCACGGCCACCAGAACGAGGCTCGACGCACATAGAAATGATTTATTAATAGGAGGTAAACTTGGCATCACAAAGAAAATCTGACCTGCAGACTATCCATAATTGATCATACGTAAAGCCTTGTGATGTCATTTTCTATCAATTCGGCTCATAGAAAAACCCTTTCTGCATAAGCCGTAGCTATTTCAACTGATTCAGATAGGAAAATAAATCACTGACCTGCTGATCCGTGAAACTATCAATTAACCCCTCTGGCATAAGAGATCGCTTGGAAACATCGTGTGCTGTAATGAGCTTTTTAGGAATCACCTTTTCATCCGCACCGATACGGCGGATCCGTATCGAATCGGCTGTTTCCCCCGCCAGAAACCCACTGACTACGCTATCATCTTCAAGACGCACATCGTGGCGATAGTAGCCACTCTCAAGTTGTTCATTCGGCGTGAGGATATTTCTCAATAAAGATTCAGTCCCCATAGCACCCCCTCCACTTAAATCGGGTCCTATAGCCATCCCCTTACCACCGACCTGATGACAAATCAGGCAACTCGCTTCCATCAAAACACGGCCTTTTACGGGATCCCCTGCTTTCATCGCCAATCCCTCAAAACGGCGGAATTTCTCCTCGTTTAGATCGCGCTGTTTAGTGGTGAGCAACGCAGGAAAATCCGAAATAGAAACTGCTCCTGATTTCCCCTCAGCTTTCACTTTAGAAAGATCTTTACCGTTCAATCTCAGAACTAAACTACTCGGAAGTTCCGACCCTGTATAATCCGTCCTGAAATCCATGCGAATTTGTTCTGCGGTGCGCGCAACATTCCAAATCCGAT
>CAMCYT010000271.1 GCA_945885485.1 Prosthecobacter debontii | reverse complement strand
ATTCGCCCCAAATTCCCCCTTGCCATCCCCTCTACATTCCCTAGATACTCGAATGTTATGAAATCCTCATTACTTAAATACTTGAAACTGGGCCTAGCGCTCTTCCTCCCCATCCTTACTTCGTCATGTTTACAAACAGAGACCACTGTCAACCTGAACAAAGACGGTAGCGGAACTATCGTCGAAGAAACCACCCTCGGCGCGCAGATGATTGGGATGATGGCCCAGTTCGCTCAACCCGGCCAGCCAGATCCTATTCTGGAAATGTTTTCGGAAGATAAATCCAAAGCCAAAATCGGCGAAATGGGTGAAGGTGTCGAATTCGTGAAAGTTGAAATGATCAACGAAGGTGGAAAAAAAGGAGGTCGTATGCATTACAAATTTGCCGACATCAATAAGCTCAATCTCAATCCAGCAGGTGGTTTGGACGCTATGAACGATGGTGAAGAAGAGGAAGCAAAACTGAAGCCAGAAGATTTCGTTAAATTCAAGTATGCTGATGGCAAACTTTCACTCATCACTCCTCCAACGAAGTTTGATGATTTGAATATGGACGATGCAGCTGCCGAGAACCCAGAAATGGAAGCCATGGCAAAACAAATGATGGCCGATATGCGCATGGCACTGAAAATTAATTTACCTGGCGGCATTGAAAAAACCAACGCCACTTTCGTCGATGGCAATACCGTGACTGTCATGGACCTCCAAGTTGGAAAAATGTTCGGTCAAAAAGACGCTATTAAGAAAATCGCAGAAACCGCTAAAACCGATAAACAAGCGGCACAAGAGGCATTCTCGAAACTCGATGGGATCAAAATTGAAACCAAACAAGACGTCAGCATCACCCTGAAATAATTCAGATCAAGCACTCAAAAACAAAAAAGCGCACCGGTTTCCGGTGCGCTTTTTTGATGAATTGGAAATCAATGCTCGCGGCAGAACTGCTCGAAGCGGGTGAGCCCCTCGTTGAGCACGTCAAGCGTGGTGCAATAGCTGAGGCGAATGCCGTCGTCGTAACCGAACGCGATACCTGGAACTGCCGCTACTTTGTAACGAGAGAGAAGTTTATCACAGAGGTTTATCGACTTCAGACCCATCTGGCCGGTGTAAACAAAGAAGTAGAACGCGCCTTTAGGCTCGACCACACGGATGTTAGGAATCGCCTGCAAGCGTGAGAAAACGAACTGACGTTTCACATCATACTCACCACGAAGATCTTCGATGAAAGTTTGATCACCTTCCAATGCAGCGAGCGCACCGTATTGAGCGAAGGTCGTTGCATTCGAAACGCTGTGGTTCTGAATTTTATCAATTGCATCCGCCACTGGCTTCGCAGCAGCGGTGTAACCCAAACGCCATCCGGTCATCGAATACGCTTTGGAAAAGCCGTTCACCGTGATGGTCAGGTTATATAGATCTTCGCTCAATGAAGCGATCGATACGTGCTTGTTGTCGCCGTAAACAAGTTTTTCGTAGATCTCGTCGGACAAGATCATGATGTCCTCTGCGACGGCGATTTCACCGAGAGCAAGCAGCTCTTCTTTCGTGTAAATCGCACCTGTTGGGTTACCTGGGGAATTGATGATGACCATCTTGGTCGCAGGAGTCATCGCATCTTCAAACTGCTCAGCGGTCATTTTCCAACCGGTCGATTCCTTGGTCTCAACCAACACTGGAATACCACCCGCAATGCGGACCATTTCTGGATAAGAAACCCAGTAAGGAGTCGGGATGATGACTTCGTCACCCTCTTCGATCACGGCAAGAATCGCATTGAAACATGCCATTTTCGCACCGGAAGTTACGCAGATCTGATTTGCAGGGTAATCGATGTTGTTATCTTTTTTGAACTTCTCGGAAAGAGCTTGGCGAAGCTCAGGAATACCACCGGACGGTGTGTATTTGGTGCGACCTTCCATGAGCGCTTTGATAGCGGCCTCTTTAATATGGAGTGGCGTGTCAACTTCTGGCTCGCCACCGGCGAGCGCGTAAACTTCCTCGCCTTTGGCGATCAGTGCTTTGGTTTCCGCAGTAACCTTGAGTGTAAGTGATGGGGAAACCTTATCGATTCGTGATGAAATGCTGTGCATGGTGGGCGCTTTAATTGATTTTCAGGACTATTTTGCACTATCTCCGTAGTGCACAACAGTTCATGAGGCACCACCGAGACGGGCGGCGCTTGGTGTGGCTGTTACCCTTTCCCGTGGCAAGAGAAATGCTCCAAGACCTTCGAATCCCGAACTAGAACAAAAGAAAGGAGCAAGGTCACGCGGACCGAATGGCTTTGAATCATCCTAATCGTTGCTTACTTCTTTACTTCCAGCTGCCACTTTGGTCTCCGAAGCTAGTCCTTTGAACACCATGACATCGGCCTTATTTTTGCCGCTACGAACCAAGTAGTTTCCCAGTGCATAGACAACTGGTTGAAACCGTCCGGATTTCGCACGCACCGTATAGAGTATTTCTCCTGTCTTTTCCTCAATGACTTGCACGACGGGATGTTGTGAGCCTTTGAAAATGAGCTCGGGAAGATAACCCATTACTTTTCGTCCATCGTTCTTTTCCATTTCAACGGTGATGGGCCAGCCAGGGAATTGTTTGTTGTCGTGGGCTTTTGAAAAGCGTGGCCAACATTCAAAAGTGATCGTGCGGTCGGCTTTGTGGAAACGGGCAATGCCGTAGCCATCGCCGCGTTGTTCAGGGTTTCCGACATCTGGCGGATTCGCATAGGCCATCATGGTGATTTTATTTCCTAACCCGTCTTTGTAATCTCCTGTCCACGGCAAAGGGCTGTTAGGAACTGCGTTTGGCCCAGCCTTTTCATCGAGAGGATGCCACCAACGACCGTAAATGGTATTCACCAAAGCAGGACTGGTGAAGGTATACGGACCGTCGCCGAATTCATCGATCCCTTGTTTGGTGACCACAGCAAGATGTTGGTCGCCACAAAGATGAACCGCCCTACAACGGCGGATTTCCTTAAGCGCGCGGTTGCGTGGTGTCTGCGGCCAGCCGTTGCAATCGAGATCTGCCAACAAGCGACTATTCCTTCCTCCATGCATGTGAACGGCACCACAAAATGCGGTTTGCGATAACACAACTTTCATCTCCGCGCCTGTCCAATCCTGCCCCCATTCATGGAGAAATTTTTCCTGACGCGTTCCTAACAATTCTAATCCCGGCAAATC
>CAMCYT010000270.1 GCA_945885485.1 Prosthecobacter debontii | reverse complement strand
CCATACTCCAAGAAATCGACGGACGCCGTGAGTTCGTTTTCCAACCCGGTCCCTTGTTCGCAAACATCGTCCTCGCCGACGAAATTAACCGCGCCTCGCCAAAAACCCAATCCGCCTTGCTTGAGGCCATGCAAGAACGCCGCGTCACGGTCCTTGGTAAAACCCACGAACTCCCCCTGCCGTTCTTCGTCCTTGCCACCCAAAACCCCATCGAGCTCGAGGGCACCTACCCGCTCCCCGAAGCCCAGCTCGACCGTTTCCTTTTCAAACTCGAAATCACTCGTAACGACGTCGCCACCCTTCAACGCATTGTTTCACACCGCGAGCTCGGCACCGAACCCCAAGTCTCCGCGATCATGACGGCGGAAACTCTCAATAGTCTTCTCGCCTTAGTTCGCCGCATCTATCTTCCAGATGTAGTCGCGAACTACATCGCCCGCTTAGTCGATTCCACCCACCCCGGCCAACACGAGGGTGCAAAACAAATCCGTTTCGGTGCCAGCCCTCGTGCCGCACTTGCCATGTCATCGGCCGCCAAAGCCCGCGCGCTCATCCACGGCCGATCCAACGCTTCTTTCGAAGACGTGAAAGCCATCGCTCCTGCCGTGCTACGTCATCGCATCGTGTTAGATTACCACGCCAAAGTGGACGGCCACACCACCAACTCCGTTATCGAAAATCTGATCAATCAAATCCCTTTCCAAGGTAACGCTACTCCGAAAAACCTAACCCCAGCTTAAATGAATAACCCTGCGAACCGGAATAAATTCCGGAAACTTTTCATTCCAGCCCTGAAGCTCGCAGCTATTCTCTGCATTGTCACCTTCGCCAATGCTCAAGAAGTTCTCTTCCGACAGGTTGCCGATCCTAAAACCGATACCCACGTAGAAGTCACAGCGCTTTTTTCCGATCCCAGCCTGGGTGGTTTTCAGCCGATACGTGTGTATATTTCTAACAGGCAATTGGTCCGCCACAATATCTATCTGAATTTTCAGAGCTCCACAGATTATCAAGCCTCGTTATCCACCTCCTCGGATTTTTCTTTTTCTGTAGAACCAGGAAAATCCGCTACCTACGACATTCTCGTGCCGCTAGCCGCACAAAACGGCTATAGCTCCTATGAACAATTCAAAGCCTCTCTCAGCGGCACTATGGGAAACACGAGCTTCAGTGATAACAGCAGTTTTAGTTTCAATCAGCCTATCGTCTTATTAAGTGATACTTTACATGCGCCCAACGCATCGGCACTCGACTCAGAATTAGCTTCACGTGGATCCTCCTCTGGTTATTCAGGAGCTAGTGGACAATTTTCATCACGATTCAGCCCATCTCAACTACCCGACGACTGGCGTGCCTATTCTGGATTCGACTCAATCATAATGACCGACAATGACTGGGCGGACGTCCCACCTGGTCCACGTAACGCCATCACAGCTTGGCTCCGACTCGGTGGACGACTTATCATCTATTCTGAGAATTCACAAAACCCAACGGCACTCGGACTTCCTAGCGACAGCAGTTTTGGCAGCTATGAAATCAAATCCATTAAAGGAGATCGACTCGATCCAAAACCCACAGTTGATCTCGTTATTCGCAGAACAATCAAAACACGTATTGATGCCGTCACAAAAGATTTCAATACGACCTGGCCACTGCAAAATGAACTTCATGATAAAGATTTCAACTCAGTCATTTTCATCCTGATCCTCATTGCTTTTGGAATCATCGTTGGTCCAGTCAACCTCTTCTATTTCGCGAAGTCTGGACGCAGACACCGCTTATTCATCACCACCCCAATTATTTCCATTACCACCTCTTTGATTCTGATCGTCCTGATTATCTTCCAAGATGGCTTCGGAGGTGAAGGCCGTCGCCTAGTGTTGATGGAAGTCCGTCCTGACGAAAATCAAAACGCTGCATTCATCCATCAGGAACAATTTTCACGCACTGGCGTGATGACTTCACCAAGTTTTTCCATAGATGCATCCGCGTTGTTCGTTCCCGTACCCATCAAACCCAATCGATGGTCTCGTTTCACCAATAGTACCGCTAGCAAAGGAAATTATGATATACAACCCACTGGTGGCAAATTGTATGCATCCGGAAGCTGGTTTCAAAGTCGATCAGAACAAGGCCAGCTCATCTCTGCCGTGGTCCCAACCCGCGGACGCATCGAGCTTTCAAAAGAAGCAGGTAGTATTGTTTCGAACTTTGATTTCCCTATCAAAACCCTGCTCTATCGCGATGATGACGGCAACTGGCATCGCGTCGATAATCTAACCAAGGGCAAATCAGTAAAACTCACCTCCATCAACCCCACCATGGTTCAACCCATCGTTAACGATATGAGCCTTAAATTCACAGGACGGAACCAATCCTTCTATAAAAAAGTCCAAGATCGAAAAGGTCACTATATCGCCATCACATCAGATGCACCCGCCATTGAAACCCATCCATCTATCGATTGGCAAACCACCACCGTCATCACCGGCCCCATCATCCGGTAAGTTTCAAACTCTAAATTTCAAATTCCAAGTAAGAGAAGGCATGAAATCAGATAAACCTTATAATCTTGAAGAGCGCACCTATGCATTTGCTCTAGAGATCCGACTTTTTCTCAGAAATACGATTTGGGATCCAGTCTCATGGTCTGATATTAAACAATTGCTTCGATCTTCCGGCTCTGTTGCCGCTAATTACGTCGAATCCATAGAAGCAATAAGCCCTGATGATTGCATCTATCGATTACGTCTATGCAAAAAAGAAGCACGTGAATCTGGACTTTGGCTACAACTCATCAGTGATAGCAATCCTATCGATGTTATAATTCACCGCAAAATTGAAACGCTCATCGCCGAAACCAAGGAGCTTGTTAAAATATTCGTCACGATGATCCGCAATAAATCCGCACAACAAACTCTTCGTTGAGAGTTGAAATTTGATTTTTGAAACTTATGAGCGAATCTGCAATTACAGTTCACAATCTTTACCGCTTCTTTGGTCCGCTTCAGGCCGTTAACGGAATTTCATTTGAAATCCCTCACGGCTCGGTCTGTGGATTTGTGGGTGCAAACGGCGCTGGCAAAACCACAACCATGCGGATTCTCGCGAGTCTTGATTACCCAACCATGGGGCACGCGGAAATTTGTGGTATCAATGTCATCCACCACCCTGCAGAAGTGCGGCGTTTGATCGGTTGGATGC
>CAMCYT010000269.1 GCA_945885485.1 Prosthecobacter debontii | reverse complement strand
GTCACTTCACCGGTCCAACCAACAAGGCTGAGAAAGCAAAACGCCGAACTTAGCATCAAAAGCGGATGAAGCACCCAATGGCATATTTTCAGGCCGGTGGCGGTTTCGCCTGACTCGTTCTCTTCATCCATGCCGAGGAATCACTACTGCGAGGGGGAGCCGATGGAAAGGTTAATCTATGGGACCGCTTTCCGGCATACATCGTGTAAGCCGCGACGTAATTTTTACTTTTCAGTTAAATTTCCAGTCGCCATACGCAGCGAGTTCCTCCATAAGCCGCCCATGATTTGGGCATGGGTAATTTTTATCGGTTTCGTTTTTGCAATGTTGGCACTCGATCTGGGCGTCTTCCATAGAAAATCTCACGTCGTCAGTTTTAAAGAATCGCTCGGATGGTCAGCGGTCTGGATCAGTCTTGGCTTGTCGTTTTCGGTTCTAGTTTATTTTGCTTACGATCAACATTGGTTCGATCTCGGGTATTCGGTTGATGCCGTAGATGAAGTGCTGAACACTGGAAAATTAGCGGCTACGAAATATCTGACTGCTTACGTGGTCGAGAAATCGCTGAGCGTGGACAACATCTTCGTAATCGCGATGGTGTTTAGCTCGCTTGCGGTGCCTGCTCGTTACCAACACCGCGTTCTCTTTTGGGGCATTCTTGGCGCTCTCCTCATGCGCGGCGCGATGATCGGTCTCGGCTCAGTATTGGTGCAGAACTTCCATGCGATTCTCTATGTCTTCGGAGCATTTCTGATCTTCACGGGAATCAAGATGTTGGTGATGGAAGAAAAAGAAGAGCATCCGGAAAATAATCCAGTGGTGCGTTGGATACGTAAAATTTTCCCTATCACCCGGGATTTTCACGGGCAGCATTTTATGGACCGCGCCGGTAGTGAGTGGTCTCGTGCCGCTTCAGAGCCAGGTCTAGAAGCGATACCAGATCCCATCGTGGAGTCCGCACCAGTCGGTAAATGGCTTCTCACTCCGCTCGCCGTTGCGCTCATTCTTGTAGAAGTGACCGATCTCATTTTCGCGGTCGATTCTATTCCCGCAGTCTTCGCCATCACGGCCGACCCATTTCTCGTTTTCACCAGCAACGTCTTCGCCATTCTCGGCCTCCGCTCGTTGTATTTCGCATTGGCTGGCCTGATCAGCAAGTTCCGCTACCTCAAGCCAGCGCTCTCGCTAATTTTGGTTTTGGTCGGCGTGAAAATGCTGGCCGCAAAATGGCTCAAACTCTGGTTAGGAGATTCATTCAATCTAACCGTTCTCGCCGTCATCCTCGCCATTCTCGCTACGGGAGTCATCACCTCTCTCATAGTTGGTAAAAAGGACGAGAGAAATTCTCATTCCTAAACCTACAATTTCTTATAATGCAGACCCTTAAAGATTTGTTAGATATATTGCTTCATATTCAGGATCATCTGAATGCGTTTACGAAGAGTTACGGCCTGTTGGTTTATGGGTTGTTATTTCTAATCGTATTCTGTGAAACAGGATTGGTCGTGACTCCATTCTTGCCAGGAGACTCCTTGCTATTCGCGGTTGGAGCAATTGCTGCGGATGAAAAATCTGGCATCAATGTGTGGATCGCAGGTATCATTTTTCTAACTGCAGCTATTTTAGGAGACACGGTAAACTATTGGATCGGCAATAAATTCAGTGGCTGGGCGATCAAAAAATTTCCAAGAATCATCAAGCAAAGTCATCTCGATAAGACCTCGGATTTCTTCGCGCGCTACGGCGGCAAGGCCATCATCATCGCACGCTTTGTTCCCATCGTCCGCACATTTGCTCCATTCGTGGCAGGATCGGGATCCATGGATTATAAAAAATTTATGTTCTTCAACATCACCGGCGCAGTGCTCTGGGTGGGCACGCTACTTCCTGCAGGTTGGTATTTTGGGGGCTTCCCTATCGTAAAAGAAAACTTCGAACTCGTGGTTTTCGGAATCATCGGGATCTCCATTTTGCCGATGGTCATTGAAATCGCTCGGGCAAAATTGAAACGCCAACCGCCACCGGATGTCACGCTTGACTGAGCGTCGAGATAAAATACCAATACTGTTTAGGAAGTAGTCTAGCGCTTGTCCGAGCTTGCGGAGCGCAGCAGGTAACGCTTAGCGTAATCCCATGAACCGAAAACTTTTCATCACCGCCCTCGCTTCCCTGATCGTCGGAACTTCCGCTTTCGCGCAAGAGGCACCAAAAGGCATGAAACTGTTTCTTCTCATCGGGCAGTCGAACATGGCCGGGCGCGGAAAAGTCGAGAATCAGGACAAAGTTGAAAATTCCAACATTTTCATGCTAGCCAAAGATCTCAAATGGGTCGTTGCGAAAGATCCCGTGCATTTCGATAAAGGTGCGGCGGGGGTGGGCCTCTGCTCGGAGTTCGCTCGTGACATTCACAAGGCGGATCCCAAATCCAACATCGGCCTCATCCCTTGCGCGATGGGCGGTTCCTCTCTGGATCAATGGCAACCTGGCAAACCGCTGTACACGACTGCGGTTGCGCGTGCGAAAGAAGCCATGAAACAAGGAACTCTGGCAGGCATCCTCTGGCATCAAGGTGAATCCGATGCAAAACCAGAATTGATTACGACTTATCCCACGCGTTTTGAAACGATGATCAAACAACTCCGCACAGAACTCGGCGCGGAAAATGTTCCCGTCTTGATCGGTGAAGTCATTCCCGGCCACGGCAACCATGACGCCGTAAACGTCGCTCTCGCGGAAACCGCGAAAAACACCCCCACCGCCGCGCTCGTGAGCTCCGCCGATCTCGGAAAAAAACAACTCCACTATGACTCTGCTGACTACCGCTCTCTCGGCAAACGTTACGCCGAGGTGTTTTTGAAAATGGTGAAGAAGTGACGGAACTCAAGAACCCAGTATTGAAAGCACACAAATGAGATTTAATAACGTAACAGTATGGCAGCTATGCATCGTGGTTTTTGCAATCGGAATGTTCAGCAAGAGCGCTGCTGAAGAGATCCAAAATTCCAAAGATGGACTAATGGGAGGGCGCTTCCTGACATTAAATACGATTGTTAGAGTTAAGCAGATTGAAGTGACGCGGGATACCTCGCACGGTCCAGACGAGTCTGAAATTCACACGCCTGCGGAGGCGAGGATTTTCCGAGAAGCCATCGATAAAGCTTGGCCAGGCGGGCGGATCACATGGGCGTTTAGTTGGTTGGCTTTGCACGATGAGCGGCAGAATTATCGGGATTTA
>CAMCYT010000268.1 GCA_945885485.1 Prosthecobacter debontii | reverse complement strand
TTGGTGAGGGTGAGGGCGTCGTTACCGAGTTGTTTGGAGTTATCAGGTTTTCCAAGAAACCAAAACGTGACCACTGCGGCGGTCAGTAATAAGGCGAGTAGGAAACGATTCGATTTCACGAGGCGGATAGTGAATGGTTCGTTGCCGTTGTGCTAGTGAAGAATTTTGAACCCCGAAAGGTATACTCGGTGTCGCGATTTAGATAGGAGTGCGGGAGCTTGCTCCCACCTTGTGGTAGACGGAGCTTGCTCCGTCGCGGGTGGGATTTTTTTTTCTGACTGCTGCTAGATACTTCCACGCGGAGCAAGCTCCGCTTTTTGTGGCGGAGGCAAGCCTCCGCACTCCTAGTTTACGCCGTCACCGCGCCGCGGTCATCGCTGAGGCCGGATTTCTCGAGGAAGTAATCGTAGCCACCGGTGTAGCGGGTGACGATGGCTCCGCCTTCGGGATCTTTTTCGTTAAGGGTCACGTGCAGGGTGGTTTCTGCGAGGTTGCGAATGAAGTGCACATCGTGGGAAATGAATACCAGAGTGCCTTCGTAGGCTTTGAGCGCGTTGACCAAGGAGTCGATGGAAAGGATATCGAGGTGGGTGGTCGGCTCGTCCATAAGGAGGAGGTTTGGAGGATCGACGAGAAACTTGACGAGGTTGAGTCGGGATTTCTCACCACCGGAGAGGACTCCACATTTTTTCTCCACATCCGCGCGGCGGAAAAGGAAGGTGCCGAGGATGGCGCGGGCGTCTTCTTCACGCAGGGTCGGGCAGGAGCCCATGACTTCGTCGAGGACGGAGTTGAACTCGTTGAGGGACTCGCCGCGGTGCTGGGAGTAGTAACCGATTTTTGTTAGATAGCCGACCTCCTTGTTTCCTAAATCGATATCGAGTTCACCTGCAAGGAGTTTGAGTAGGGTGGTTTTACCGGCACCGTTCGGGCCGACAAGGACGATTTTATCGCCGCGCTCGATGGTGAGATCGAGGTCTTTGTAGATGCGTTTTCCGGGATAAGACTGTCCGATCTTTTGGAACTCGATGACTTTTTGGTTGGAGCGTGGAGGCTGTGGGAAAGCGAATTTGAACGGCTTGCGCGGGGCGCGGGGTTTTTCGATGCGTTCGATTTTATCGACAAATTTGATGCGCGATTGGACTTGCGCTGCTTTGGAGCCAACCTGACGGAAGCGCTCGATGAACTCCATGTGGCCTTCGATTTCTTTGTTCTGGTTGCGGTAGGCTTGGACTTGGAGGTCGTAGCGCTTTTCGCGTTGATCAAGAAAAGCGGTGTAATTTCCGGTGTAGGAAATAAGCTGCATCGCATCAGGATCGATCTCGATGACCGTCTCGATCATCGTGTCCATGAAATCGCGATCGTGGGAGATCATGAGGATGGCACCGGAGTAGTTGAGCAAATAGCGCTGAAGCCAAAGGAGTGAGATGAGGTCGAGGTGGTTGGTCGGCTCGTCCATCATGAGCAAGTCTGGCTCCATGACGAGGAGTTGTGCGAGGTGTGCGCGCATTACCCAACCCCCGGAGTATTCATGGGCGGGCTTGTTAAAGTCCTCTTGTTTGAAACCGAGGCCAGCGAGAATTTTTTTTGCTTTGGGTTCGAGTTGGTAGCCGTTGAGTGCGGTGAACTGGTCTTGGGCTTTGGCGAATTCTGGAGATGAGAGATCGCCGGATTTTTCACCCACACGGATTGTGCGCAGTAGGCCGATCATTTCCGGGGTGATGCCCATTGCGATTTCCAAAATGGTTTCATCGGTAGGTGCACCAGCTTCTTGGGGGAGATAGCCGACGATGGCGTATTCGTCGCGATCGATCGTGCCTTCGTCTGGTTGGTCCTCATCAAGGATCATTCGGAACAAAGTGGACTTTCCAGCACCGTTCGGGCCGACGAGAGCGACTCGCTCTCCCCAGTTGATGGACATTTCGGCTTCGCGTAAAAGCGTTCTTCCGCCGAGGGTCTTGGTCAGTCTTTTGATCGTTAGCACTCGGATGGGGTAATCCGATACGGCGGGGAGATCAAGTACAAGGAGAGGGGGATTGGGAGATTGGGAATCAGAAAACGTTAACGCGGCGCTTACTTTGACTTCGGATTTGAAGAAGTGTCGGGCACTGCTGTGTCCTTTTGCTTATCTTTTTCTAATGATTCCAGATACACGCGTTTTACTATCTCATTATCCCCCAGCTTTTTTCCAACATCTCCTATTCCCGTAACCCATACAAAATTTGAGACTTCGACTGGTTCGAAGAAAACGCAGGAATGATAGGAGCGCTCCTTGCTCATCTGTTTTAGGGTTTCATCAAAAGAATTTTGGGTAATCTCGGTGAATTGGATTCCAGTGCCAATCCCCACTCCGATCATGACTTCTAAGAGGCGTCCCTTTTCGCCATCTTCACGAAGATACATAACTATTTTGCCAGACCACGGAGAGATTCCACCAGCGGCGATTACCTTTGCTTTAAAGGGTTGCTCGGGGGTGATTTTGCCATCTGTCCAGAGCACACTGGCTGCGTCGTTTGGTTTTTGTTCATCGGCAAAACCATTTATTTGAAGCAGGTAGCTGATGATTATGATTATTATTTTTTTCATCTGGTGATGCTAGCGGATGGATCTTCGTGTGTTTGTCAAAACATTGTAAATTCTGGTGGCGGCGGATTCGGGCTTGATCGTTTTTATTGTCGTGCAAGCTCCTTCAACGCTTGCCCTTTTTAATTACGGTCAACTGGGCCAGTTGACCCTACCGTTTTTAAAGGTGTTGCGTTGCACCGCTTTAGGTTGTTCTTTGCGGTGCGACTTATGAAGGGCTCTACTGTATTTCTGGTGATGCTTGGGCTGGTGATTGCTGGCGTTGGGGGCTTGTTTACTTGGTTAATGGGGATGAGTTACATGCGGGCTGTGGAGCAACGAACATGGCCTCAGGTGGAGGGGGTGGTGCTTTCCTCTGAAATTGAGAAATATAAGCACGATGATTTTTCGCCGATGGAATACCGGATGAACATTCTCTACGGTTATGAATGGAAGGGGGAGAGCAGAACGGGCGAGCGCTATGGTTTCCGGGGAAATCCGAAATACAATAAGCGGAACAAAATTGCAGGCTTGGTTGCGGCCTCTCCCGTTGGAAAAAAGATCACGGTTTATGTGAATCCGGCGGATGTAAATTTCACCATGCTAAAGCCTGACTCAAAAGCAGCGGGATACTCGATCTGGTTTCCGATGTTGTTTGTCATCGGTGGGCTGGGGATTGCTCTACGAGCAGTTAG
>CAMCYT010000267.1 GCA_945885485.1 Prosthecobacter debontii | reverse complement strand
TCTTGGTTTTTCCCGAAGTGTATTGATGGATTGTAGATATTGATTGAAACGCTCTCGCGCTTGATCTCCAGTGAGTGTGGTGCGGTAGAGATAAACATCCTCGCCTTTCCGGTAGTTGGTACGGACGCGCATGGCATCGCGCTCGTCTGCGGCGATAAAGATGAGAGAGAACTGTCGGTAAAGACCACCAATTGCAGAGTAGTTCTGGCCTACTTTTTTCCTCGTCTCGATGGAAAAACAGATCGGTGGCGTATCGGCGAACTGGAAGCTGATGATTGGGTGAGCAATCCATGGCGACCCCCAGTAATTAATCGCCATATCGATACCAGTGAGTTGTGAAAGTCGGACAGTGCGGCTTTCCCAGCGTGGCGTGGAGTCGGTCTCGCTGCGATACTCGAAGTTTCGGACGTTATGCAGTGTGACGATATCCCCATTCATCTCCGCCCACGGTAGCTTCGCGACATCCGGCTGCCAGTTTCCTTCATTGGACGGTGTTAGTGTTAGCCACCAACCCAGCACAATGACGAACCATCCAGCGAATACCGCGAGTTTGTAACGCCACGTTTTTATGAAAATGAATGCTGCTGCGAGGGCGAGCACGTTGAATACGGCGAATATCTCTCCGAGACCGTCAAACCACAACGCCCCAAAGGCCCATGCGGATGCGATGAGGATGACGAGACTCAGAAGAGCAATTCCGATGTATCGAACGATTTTCATAAAAACGAAAAATACGAAGTTACCAGCGCTATCATGCCTATAACGTAGGAATAAATCCGATCAATGCACCGGAGATAGCAACATCGTAGATGAATTAGCGACTCGGACGGATACGAGTAATTTTGGAACCTTGAAGTCCTAGTCCGCCCATTAAACCGCGTTGGTTGAAGAAGAAGGCATAGGTCCCGGCATCAACAGTCGTTGTGGTAAGAGAAGTCGCCTTTCCTTTATCAACAATAACCAAGCTTGGGCTGGAGCCCACTTCCCAACCGCTGCTTTTATTGATATTAGCGAAGGCTTGAGAATCCATCAGGAAAAGAGCGTAGCCGTATTGCTGAACACCAGCTTGAAGACCGTAGGATGCCCCAGCGGTCTGATAGAAATCCTGAATGGATCCATCGTTACGGATAAGAGCTCCATTTCCTCCCATGCCGCCAACGATAAATCCGCCTTTGGTGACATTTGGAAATACCAGGATACCTTTCGCATTCGCGCCGAGTCGACGTGCCGCAGGATTTGTTTTGTAAAGCTTATTGAGAGCAGTGCGTGAATCTGCAGCTAGTTCTTTAGAATCCACACTGGAGGCGTTCATCTGAGTGACTGGACCTGAGGCACAGTTACTGAGAGCAAGAGCACCGGCGAGAAGGCATGTTGCGGAGGCGATTTTAATTAATATTTGTTTCATGGTTTGTTTGTTTATAGTGAATTTTTCTATTACTGAGATTGGGATAAATGAATATTTTGAGTATCGTTTGTAAATCTATTTCAAATGAATCTTCAGAATGCGGCGAAGTTCTTCGATCGTTTCCGGTAGTTCGCATGCACCATGCGGACCTGGAACGATTTTTTCTGATGTAGCTGCTTTCATCTGCGAGCTCCAATACTGGACAACTCCGTCTGAACTCTCGGGCGTATCGCCTTTACCGCGGTCACCGATGATCGAATGGTGCGGGACTTCGATGCTGCGGGTATCGAGCACTTTGAACGTGGGGTTCTCAGGGGAAAGCCCAGTGACACTGTTTGGCATTCGTTTTGCGTTCCCTGTCACAGTCGCAATCGATTCACCGACCACACCGCTAACTGTGGATGTAAGATCGACGGGCAATGCGATCAGACGCATAGCAAGTCCACCCAGTGTTCCAACTGCCATTTTACTTCCGCGATGCGGAGTGCATATGAAAATGGCGCGTCCCACATTTGAGTTGGCAGAGAAAGTAGTGGTTCGCTCCACTAGGTCGCCGGGTTTGACCTTAGCAAACAGCCTTGACGTCTTATCTTTACCCATCGCATTCCAGTCATCACGCCGAACGGTTGTGACCTGTGCGCGTGAAAGAATTCCCCCCATGCTGTGACCGATGAGGACGGCATCATTTGCTCTGGGATATTTGTTATAAAATTTTCCCAATTCCTCTCGTAGGAGCAAGGCTGAGTAAAGAGGCGGATAACCCGTGGGATAGCCGAAAACCATGCATTGGTAGCGACTACGGAGCACCGGATCGGTTTCTAACTCATTAATCACATTACGCCACATGCGCGGAGTGGAAATCAGGCCATGAACAAAAACGAGCGGGATGCGATCAGGATCGTAAGGCTCAAGCATGTAGAGTCCTGTGATGCTCATGTGCTGCTGCACACGGATCGCGCCCAACAAGCCTTCCAACATTTCACTATGCTGCGGGTAGTAGGCAAGCGGCGCGGAAAAATCGGCATCCAGTGTGCGATCTTTGCCAGCCACGCGGCTTGTCGTCTTCTCTGACGGATCAATCAGTGAAAGCGTCACGTCATTGCCCTTGAAATCAAGCACGACGGTGACTGGTGCGGCGACACCCACGAGCGGAGAAAAAGGCTCCAACGGTTCAGTCTTACGAATGCCAACTAGCGCACCGCCGATGCCGTCGATGCGGTTACGTCGCTTGATGGTTTTCAAGTCCACTCCATCGGCGGAAACGAAGCTGGTGAAATGATCCGCATTCCACACCCCGTCCTGTGTGCCCTCGGCAAAACGCACTCGGTATGTCGAGCCACCTTGGCTAAGGGTCAACGGCCGATTCCACAGCGATCCATTTCGAGATGATCTCAAAAGCACGGTGAGATCTGCAGAGGCATTGTTGTAGATGACGCGAGAGGCTACACCGGATTCTGCCGAACCGAGTAAGGAGGAAGATTCCTTCGCAGCATTGAGGTAGAGTATGGCGCGCTGTTCGTCAGAAAGTATCGCCTTTTTCGCCTCGTTTAAGTGATTAACGGCAGACGTGTGCAAGCCTTCCGCCGGTGGAATTTGGTTAGGAGCACAAGCCCCCAGAACAAGAGTGGCAAAGAGAGTAAGACGCAGGGGCTGGATATTCATGGTAGTGTGCTGAATTCTAAATTTATGGGATAATGGACTAATTAAGGGCATTTCAGCCTTTCGTGAAATCAAGGCCGGGATCTCCATCCGGTGCACCGATAAGCACAAAATTGAGCTTACGATCCCCATCAAGCGTGATAGCAGAAACCATCTGCGAATCGTCCGAGGTAAGTATCAATAGTCCTTTGTCATTCAGA
>CAMCYT010000266.1 GCA_945885485.1 Prosthecobacter debontii | reverse complement strand
GAAACCGAGTTCGTAGCCCGCATCGCGCAGTCGCCAACAGAAATCGACATCGTCACCAGCGGTATGAAAAATGGGGTTGAAGCCACCGATTTTATGGAAAGCCTCACGCCGCACCGCGATGTTACAGCCGGGTAAATGCTCGGCGTGTGTGTCGTCTAACAAAACGTGACTTGGTGCACCTGGGGCGGCGCTGATGATAGTCTCTTCGTTGGTGCGAGCTTTCGGTGGTAGGTTGGGTCCTCCTGCGGCAGCGATATCTGCATTTTGAAAGGTGCGATCAAGGCGAGAAATCCACTCGAAATCCGGAAGGCAATCATCATCGGTGTAAGCGAATATTTGTCCTGAAGCTGCTGCGGCACCCAGGTTGCGAGCCGCGCTGAGTCCGGAAGGAAGAATGCTTAGCAGCCGCATGTGTGGAAATGTTTTCGAAACGATTTCGGCGGTTTCATCGGTTGAACCATCGTCCACCACGATGGTTTCATAAGGACCGCCTGTTAGCGCATCGATGGCGTGCAAGCAGTCACTGATTCGCGATGCACCGTTTCTGGTGCAGACGATGATCGTGTAGGTGTGTTGGGTCGTGGATGGAGTTTCTGTTTGGAAATCGCGACAAACCTCGAATGCGGGTTTGGGATTTCCTTGTCGATCCGTGATGCCGAAACTCCAGTCTGTCACTTCTGTTCCTGCATTGAACCAGAGATCGCTCCATGCATAAACCGTGAAGCCAGCGGTTTCCTCGGCGTAGGCATGTTTGAGCGCCCATGAAAAAGTTTGCGCCTGCGCTTCGAGCGAGTTTCTCATGGAATCCAAGCCGAACTCTGAAATCACCAACGGCCTATCTCCCGCGATATTTTGCAAACGTCTAACATAACTCACGAACGCATCGCTATTTTCGAGATAGATATTGAATGCGGTGAAATCGGCGTTTTCCAGTTCAAGATATTCGGTGGAAGGATAATTCGCATAAGCGAAAAGCAGATGGGGTGCGATGCCTCGGCCGATATCGATCAGCTCTTCTAACGACTGCCTGACATGATCAGGACCCATCCAGCGTACGAGATCGGTGGGAATTTCATTGCCAACATAAACGCCAGCCAAGGCGGGATGATTTTTATGAAGTTGAAGCCATTCGCTCAGGCGGATGATGGCGGCGGAAAATAGAGTGGGTCGTGAAATGAAATCTTCGTAATGTCGCCAATCGAGACCGGCGAAAACAAAAAGCCCTGACTCTGCCGCGGCATCGAGCAAGGTTTGGTCTGGAAGAGAAAAGACGCGGATCGCATTGAAATTTGCGGATCTGATTCTCTCGAATTCCTTACGGTGAGAAATTTTACTATCCGGTGGAAACGGGCCGTAGGTGACGCAGCACAGCCAGAATCTCTCATCACCGAGACGGAAAAACTTCCCGTCGGTTTTGAGAGTGGGACTGGGGTTATCTTGAGTCACACGGGTAGCCTAAGATACGAATCATCCGTTTGCCCACAGGAAATCCATAGTTTTGCGCGGATCATTTGCCATGAGGATAAATCAGAAAGACCAACCGCGAATGAACGCGAATGGACGCGAATGGACGCGAATAAGATCATTTGCTGTGCTGATGTGATTACCAAACGCCGATTCGTAAGGGTTACACGTGTGAAAATGTCCAGGATTCTCAAAATTAGCGTTCATTCGCGTTCATTCGCGGTTAATTTTCTTTCTAGTTAAACGGTTTAGGCACTAGCCTGATTTGCCGAGTTTATTTGCCGAGAACTACGGTTGAAATGCCTGCGTTTGCTCGCTTATCTTCTCGTTATGGGAAATGAAAATGCCAATAGCACGAAACGTCAGCGGGGATTTCCCTGGTTCGGCATCGGTTTTCTGGTCTTTGTCTGCGGATTCATTGGGATTCTTTTCACTGATATTCCAGCGAAGGTGAGCCGGAACCTGAGAGCCCTGATCCAGAGTCGGCAGCCGGCAGATGAGGTGGATCGCAAAACAATCGAACTGCAAATTGAACAACGCCTGCGGGCTGAGATGGAGATCAAACTTGAGCGGGAACTCGCGGAGATTCGCCAACAGAATACAGAGCAAGAACCTGAGCCCGATCCTGAGCCCACGACTCCACAGCCACTTCCCTTGGGTCTGGTGAGCGATGTTAGAAAATTACGCAGCGGGATTCCTTTTAAGACGGAAGTGGTTTTCGAACAGGGCAGGATCGCTTCCGAGGAACGGGTGGATGATGAAAGCTATGTCGCCGAATACAAACTGAAGTTAAAACTCCCAGCAGCGGCAACGACGATTTTCGATCTAGAAAAAACCAACCCCAAGCTTTCCAAAATTTTACCATCCTTGCCAAGCCTGCTGGAAAAAGCCGAAGTTTCCAAGTGGTATAACAAACTCTACACCAATAAAAGTGAGCGAGTGCGCCGCGATGCGAATGCCCTAAATGAACTACTTACCAAACACAACATCTACGACTGCGAAACCATCCTGAATTTAAAGGCTCCGAATGGCCGTAAAGTGTTTCTCATGCAGTCCGAGATGGATGTGGTTTCCGATGGTTCGGATGGGGATCGCCTTCCGGAGATGCCAGAGCAAATTGTGAACTCCTCGAATTATCAACCGTTTACGAGTTACGGTTGGCCTAAAAAAACCACCACGCCGAATCCGATGATCGCGGGTCTGGAGCGCAGGATTGCAAGCGCCAATACCGAGTTAGCCGCAGCCGCCACCACAGCAGCGCGCAAGACTTGGCTAAAAGATCGTATCGTGGAGTTGAATCGCTATATTGCCGATCTCAAATCCCGCAGTTACCTCATCGCCGAATACGATCCGTTTATCGTAATTTCGGTGAATTTACTAACAGATCGCAATGATCCGTATGCTCCGAAAGTCGGCGACTACGCAGTCGTGATCCATGGTGAAACTCTGTATCCATGCATCGTTGGAGACGGCGGACCAACCTTTAAAGTTGGCGAAGCATCCTTGCGTATGGCTAGGGAAATCAACCCAACTGCCTCGCCATACAGCCGACCCGTCTCCGATTTAAAAATAACCTACGTGATTTTTCCAGGTAGCGCCGCAGAGAAAAAAGGCCCACCAGATTTGAAGGCATGGAGAGAAAAGTGCCAGGCGTTGCTAACGGAAATCGGCGGGCTGGGGGAGAATTACACGTTGCATGAATGGAAAGATTTACTGGCAAAACCTGAGCCAGTGGTTGCGCCAGTGACGCCAGCAGTGGAGACGCCAGTTGCACCACAGTAATATCTTAGGGGCGCCGACGCCCCCGTCGGCAATGGGC
>CAMCYT010000265.1 GCA_945885485.1 Prosthecobacter debontii | reverse complement strand
AGCTACCGCTTCCTATTACAGTATTGAAGACGCGAGTGGATCTGGCTACGGGGATGCAGAGAGTTCGATATCTGAAGGACTTGATCATTTTATCCAATATATCAAGATTCAACATGAACCGACGAGTGGCAGAATTCTTGTGACTGAAGACGCCTCGGATGCGCTCCCATGTAAGCGATACATACTTTTCACCCCAACTCGACCCGGATACAGCGTCCATTACCTCGCGCCTAAATACAATGTTAGTATCGAGGAGGGCGGTCTTCCCACGTCGCCGCCTGAGGTGATCTTATTACCAGATAATCGCACATGGATCGATGGCAAGTTAGTTCCTATTTCAAGAATACCGAAGAGTGCACATCCGTTCTCCCTTGGAGGATAAGAACGCTAAAAAGCCGCATCATCCAACCACTAGAAGCCGCCCTGTTTCCATGCTTTTCCGTAGCTAAAATCCTAACCCCGCGATCCACTTCCGCCCCCGCTTCTAGTGGTGGATGTGCTCATCGTTCTGTAAGATATGAAGAAATTCCTATTACCAGTCATCGCCGCGCTATCAGTGATTCTCACGAGCTGCGACATGAAGTTTGGAGACGATGTCGAGCTGTCAGGAGCCGCATTTGATGCGACCAAGCTATCTCAAGTTTCGACACTTACTGGTGTCACATTTCCCACTGGTTCCGTAGGGGGCGAGTATTTCTATCTTGGATCCGGGATCGATGACGCATTGGCCGCCAAAATTATGATTCCTGACACCGCAGTCAAAGAATTCAACACCAACCCAGTTTTTACCACTGGAACTGATTCGAAGGCGAACATTGAGATTGGACGTGGTAAGCCGTGGTGGAAGATCGGCTCGCTCACTGATCGAATTGACCGGACGCTGAACCTTCCGAATGCCCGGTTCCTGGAGGTCACTTGTGGCCGAGAGAACGGTGTGTTTGTCGTATATGTTAGCTGGATCACAACCTAGAGCAGAACAAGTCGAGACACAGCAACCCCTATCAGCCGCCCAGTTTACATGATCTTCCGTAGTTTTAACCTCAACCCAGTGATCGACGCGCGCCCCTGCTGATAGGGTTGCGTGCGCTTAGACGTTCAAAAAATCAAACCCATGACTACCAGTTTCAAAACACCACGTTCCCCATACGATAAAATCGGTGGCTTAGTTTTTCTTGGGCGCACGATCGACAAGATTAGGCTCAAGGCCACGAATGAATTGCGGGCTGATTTATATGAATTAATGGGTGGCGGTTTTGACGCTCGAATCATGGGCTATCTGGAATTGGATTACGCGAATTTTGCCGAGTTCGTTCTAACAGGAGCATCAGACGCTGAGTGTTGGGATTAGTGTGTCAAAAATGGTCGCGAGCCAAATGACCTGACCACCTTGGTTTGGAATGATTTTGCCTGTAAGCGTGGCTGGTCAGATTCGGGTTCTGAAACACTCAAAAAATTCAAGGACGAGAGTGGTTTTGCTGATCGAGATGATATCTAGACCTTTTTTGAGTATATGGAAGTTGATGAGGGTCGGAAGTTGTGATGCCGTGTACGAGCTCTATGAGCAGATTTTGGGAAATCACAAAGGCCGCCCGTAGAGGCGAGTCACAGACTCGCGGTCCCAGTAATCCTATTTGTCTCCGGGTAGCTCTCATGATCCCACACGGGATCATAGACATTAGCACGGGGTCGAGGAGCATGGCGACGACCACCCCGGAGGGATGATTGATAAACCGATACGACCCCGGAGCGGGTCGCAGATAAAATGATGGCTGACATCGTCTACTTCTGGCACGCCCTTCAGGGTGCAATATGTGACCATACCATGACCTGGGGTGGTCGTCGCTGAGCTCCTCAACCCCAGGCTAATGTCTGCAATCCTTTCAGGATTAGGAAAGTTTCACGATCTCGTGGAACTCCCCCTCAGTGAAATCAAATCACTCCATTCGCGCAATTCGTCTCGCCTTGTCCGGAGAGTGCGTTGATGAGATTTGTTAGAGATTTCATCGCTTGGCGTGGGACGGATTCGAAAGTCCGTGAGCCGATGTGCGGGGTGACGATAACTTTTGGGTGATGCAGCAGCGGGTGATCTGGAGCAGGTGGTTCTTCGTCTAACACATCTGTCGCGTAACCAGCGAGTTTTCCGGAATCGAGCGCGGCGATGACATCGGCTTGATGGATCAGTTCGCCCCGACCTGTATTCACCAACCATGAGTTATCCGGCATGAGTGCCAAACGCTTGGCGTTCACGCAATGATGGGAATCTGGGGTGAGCTTGGTGTGCGGGGAAATGATATCCGAGGCAGCGAACAGGCTGTCGAGATCATGATGGCGGGTGATGTGGTATTGCTCCGCGATATCTTCCGGCCAGAAGTTGCCGAAACCATGGACTTCCATCCCGAAGGCATGGGCACGTTTCGCAACTTCCTGGCCGATCCGACCGAGGCCGATCAGGCCGATCCGTTTGTTGAGCAATTCATAGCCGGTCAGGCGGGTCCATTTCCCCTCGCGGGTGGCTTGGATGGAGGGGTAGAGATTTTTTGTCAGCGCCAAAAGCAGCGCAAAAGAATGTTCGGCGACCGTGTCGTGGTTCACGCCAGGGGTGAAAAGCACGGGGATTTTCATCTCCTTAGTGACTGGCAGGGCGATCTTATCGAGCCCGATACCGTATTTGGAAATAACTTTGAGCTTCGGTGCGCATTTCACCAAAACCTCACGGGTGATCGCATCGTCCCCGCAGAGAAACGCGTCAAACCCTTGTTCTGCAAGCTCCAACATGCGCACTTCGGAAAGCGGACCCCGCTCGCGGACGACCTCCCAACCTTGGGCTGCCATGAGTTTGTGGTGCGGGCCTGGGGTGTCTTGATAACTGCAAGTGGTGAGAAGAATTTTCATGTGCGGAAATTCAAGATAGCCACTGGGCAGTTGTCGATTGAAGAAGTCGATCCATGGAAATTCACCTTAAATAATGGGATTTGAGGTCAAATAGAGGCGTGACATCCCCGTTTCGTGAGTACAATCTTTAATACATCTTAAGCTTCTTTCATTTAATAATTATATGGAAACACCTACCAGTAAACATTTTTCATCTCATTTGAACCCGTTAAGACACCTTTCACGTCGTGGGTTCATCTCAGCCACTGCAGCTGTTAGTGCAGCGACTTTAGCAAGCTGTAAGGCTGTCCCAGGAATTGGTGAACTTTCCAATAACCCAGGAAATTTAGTCCCGAGAAATCCTGCAAATAACTATCCTTACAATTATACTCCTAACTCCGGAGTCACGTTCTCTCGTGTAATGGTTTCTGGAAAC
>CAMCYT010000264.1 GCA_945885485.1 Prosthecobacter debontii | reverse complement strand
TCGAAACGGCGGGCCACCTGTTCACGGGTGGTGTCGCCGCGATCATAGGCCTTGAGGATGCGCTGCCGGAGATCCATTGAGATAGTTGCCATGGGCGCACCATAGCATGGTATCTTGAAACGGCTACAGTTTTATTTAAAATGCTCTAGTTTGATCGCAGTGGGATTCCTGGTTGTTTTTTTCAATCAGAAAACCGAAACTCACGGTGTGATCGATCTTGATGCAAATGCGACAACCCGAATGCTACCCGAGGTAGTAGACGCGATGCTGCCGTGGTTGCGCGATCATCATGCTAATCCATCGGGAAGTTATCGCGGTGCGAAATTTGCCAGAAAAGCGATTGAACAAGCCCGTGAGCAGGTGGCGGATTTGATCTCGGCTGCGCCTGAAGAAATCGTTTTCACCGGTTGTGGAACCGAGAGTGTGAACACCGCCCTGCATTCACTCGATTTTCTAACAGTAATTGGATTTGCCGTGGTCTCGGCGATTGAGCACAGTGCGGTCTTGCGACAAGTGGAAGGATCGAATCGCGAAGTTAGATTCGTGAAAGTGGATGCGGCGGGATTTATCGATGAGGGAGATTTTGCAGCGGCATGCGAAGGCGCGGCGTTTGCTTCGGTGATGTTGGCGAACAACGAGATCGGAGTCATTCAGCCGATTGCTAAATTGTTAGAAATCGCTCGCGCGAAAGGTTTACCGTTTCACACCGATGCAATTCAAGCCGTCGGAAAAATTCCCGTTTCGGTTAAAGATATCCCGGTCGATATGCTATCGATCTCAGCGCATAAATTTCACGGACCCAAAGGAATCGGCGCGTTGTATGTGCGGAGCGGATTTGATTTTTCACCGCTTATCGTCGGCGGCGGTCAGGAGACGGGTCGCAGAAGCGGCACGGAAAATACTGCCGCGATAGTAGCGATGGGCAAGGCGGCGGAGTTAGCGAAACAAGCGCTCGAATCGGGCTTGGGAGCGGAATTAGCGGCGATGCGTGATCTCTTTCAAACACTGGTGATGGAAGGTGTCAGTGGTTGCACGCTAAATGGCGATGTGATCAGCAAATTACCAAACACGACCCATCTTTCCTTCAATGATTGCGATGCGGCGGGGATGTTGATTTTGTTAGATGAAGCCGGTTTGGCATGCTCCGCAGGATCCGCCTGCATGACCGGAAAACGTAAGCCCTCCCACGTCCAGTTCGCGATGGGCATTTCCGAAGCCGTGGCGAAAACCAGTTTGCGCTTCAGCTTCTCCCGCTTCAACACCCTGCAAGAAGCCGCCGAAGCCGCCCAGATCGTCATCAAATCCGTCCAAAAACTCCGCACCGTCCAAGGCGGCGGAGTTGGTCCTGTGGCGATTTATACGTAGTGAGAATGTTGAGCGAAGACTCGAAACAGCTTCTGCAAATGGGTTATGTGTAAATTTCCAGCATTCTTGACAAAATCCTGAAAATACGGCGTATAAGCAGCTTTATGAAGACAAAAACCTATTTCCTCATTACATCTGCGATTGCGGTGATCTTTTCCAGCTCGGTGCAAGCCGATGTAAAACCTAATCCTCTGTTTGCTGACGGTGCGGTTTTGCAACGGGGTCAAGCAGTTCCGGTCTGGGGCACTGCACGAGATGGGGAAAAAGTGACGGTTGAAATCGGCGGCCAGAAGCTCAACACCACCGCCGTTGCAGGTAAATGGAGTGTGAGTTTGAAGCCTTTAAAAGAAGGCGACGCGCTCACCATGAAGATCACCGGAGACAACACCGTGACCATCAATAATCTGCTCGTCGGCGAGGTATGGGTCTGCTCCGGTCAGTCAAACATGGAATGGAAATTTGCCCAATCCCACAACGCCAATGAAGAAGGACCGAAGGCGATTTATCCGAAGATCCGGATGTTCACAGTGAAGAGAACCACTTCAATCAAACCACTTACGGAAGCCGATGGTAGCTGGGTGGAATGCTCTCCGCAAACGGTTAGCGGATTTTCCGCGGTTGGTTATTTCTTTGCTCGTGATCTCCACGTGAAACTTGGTGTGCCGGTCGGCATGATTCATACTTCATGGGGTGGAACTCCGGCGCAGGCTTGGACAAGCTTGGAAGGTTTCGGGACAGATCCTGAGTTAAAAGGTTATGTTGATGCGGCGAATAACAAACTTTCCACCTATGATGCCGAAGTCGCTGCTCACCCAGCCAAGGTTGAAGAGTTCAACGTCAAGATGAAGGAATGGAATGAAACTGTTGGCAAAGCCTATGAGGAAACGCTGAAAGCATGGACCGAGGCCACCGCACAAGCCAAGAAAGATGGCCAACCTCAGCCTGCGAAGCCCAACCCCTCCACACCGCAGCCGAAAGCTCCTGGGAAGCCGGATGTTGGATCCGGTCATCCGACTGCTTTGTATAATGGCATGATCGCGCCAATCATTCCCTACGGCATCAAGGGAGCGATTTGGTATCAGGGCGAATCGAACGCCGGTCAGTCCAAGCAATATCTCACGCTTTTCCCAGCGATGATCGCCGATTGGCGGGGGCGCTGGAAACAAGGAGATTTCCCGTTCTTCTTTGTTCAGATCGCACCTTTCAAAGGTCAACCTCCGGAAATCCGCGAGGCGCAGTTTCTCACACTCGCGAAGGTGAAGAACACCGCTATGGCAGTCACCACCGATGTCGGAAATGCGAATGATATTCACCCGAACCAAAAAGAACCGGTCGGCCAGCGCTTGGCTCTCGCCGCTCGCGTTATGACCTACGGGGAAAAGGTCGAATACTCAGGTCCGCTCTATGATTCGATGACCGCGAAAGATGGTAAAATCATTCTTAGCTTCAAGCATGTCGGTGACGGACTGATTGCGAAAGACGGTGAACTCAGAGGCTTTACCATCGCTGGTGAGGATAAGAAATTCGTGCCTGCTCAGGCGAAGATCCAAGGTAAGACTATCGAGGTCTCCGCCGAGGGAGTGACCGATCCGAAAGCCGCTCGTTATGGCTGGGCGAATGTTCCTGAGGTTAATCTTTTTAATAAGGAAGGACTTCCTGCATCTCCGTTCCGCACGGATGTGGATTGAAATGGTAGGGGTTTGGTAGGGCGCTCTCGCCGAGAGCGCCGCGCGCAGCGGATCGTATTCGATTCGTCACTGAAACATTATATTCTTCCTCATTTCATGCGGCGCCCTCGGCGATGGCGCCCTACCTTTCAAATCTCAAGCCGGGAGTTCGTAGCCTTTTCGATATGTTCCTTTGAGGAGAGGGTTGGCTTGTTCTGCGTCTGGTCCGGTGAAGACTTCTTTTTCTGGGTCAACTGTTAGATTTTTGCCCAGAGTGATGAGGTCTTTCTCGGGGTCGATTTTGTTATCTTCGAGGTGGGTGAGCATCCGCGCGAAGGCGTCGGAGTTGAT
>CAMCYT010000263.1 GCA_945885485.1 Prosthecobacter debontii | reverse complement strand
GTATATGGAAAAAAACTACACCGCAGCAGAATGGAAACGTCTGAAAGGCGCATCGAACGGCGGCTACCACTACCTCGGTGCAGCAAAGATCTTGGCTCCCATCGGCAAAGCCTTCGCAGAAGCAACATACCGTCTAACAGAAAAGTGATTCACTTATGAAAAACGTCTATAAAATTCTATTCTACTCCGCAGCGATCCTTCTCGTTTTTTTAAAATCATCCGTATGCAGCGCTACGGAGGTCGACGATAAAGGTAAACACCTGTTCATCCTCTCTGGTCAATCTAACATGGCGGGAATGGATCCGGAAGTATCATTCACCCCCGCAGTGACCAAGGCATTCGGCAAGGACAAAGTGATCGTCGTCAAGGACGCGCACGGCGGCCAGTCGATCCGTAGCTGGGGTAAATCAAATCACGAATTTCCACCACCGACAACGGGCCGGGTGCCTAAAGTGAGAGGCGAGCTATATGATCGCCTGATGGAAAAAGTGAAGGCAGCGATCACGGGGCAAACGCTGAAGACCGTCACTTTTGTCTGGATGCAGGGTGAATCGGATCTAAACAATACGGCATACGATGCCTACCTGAAGGAACTGTTAGAACAGCTTGAAGCCGACCTCGCTTTCAAAAAAATCAATCTCGTCATCGGGCGAATCAGTGATGCCGGGCTTGATGGGGGAAAACGGCGTGAAGGCAACCTGACCATACGCCGTATCCAGCAGGAGTTCGCCGAGGCTCATCCGCGAGGAGCATGGGTCGATACGGACGACTTGAACGATCGGAAGGAAGGGGAAAAGGTCGTGGATGATCTTCACTATACCAAGGAGGGATACGTGCTGCTGGGAACTAGGTTCGCCGATAAAGCCATTGAATTGATCGGAAAGGGAGAGCGGTAAAGCTCGCTTAAACGCAAGAACTTTTGGCAAACGATCTAGAATTAATTTAGCTCAGTGTGCTATGATAGTTTCGAGCATGAGCGATTTTTTATCGAAGCTTCCGTCTTTGGATTCCACAACGGACTCACTGACGAATGAGCCTTTATTATCGTAGTTTCGGATGGCACAGGCGTGGAGTTTGCCTGTGGCATCGCTTTGATCATCGCAACGAAAACTTAGGAAAAGGCGGCCATCACCTGCGGCGCCGATGCCTGATTTTTCGAGCAAGGGGGTGAGGTCGATTCCGATTTCGAGTGGCTTGTCATCGCCCGGACCAGCGAGAGGGACTTGGCCGACGTTGTTCTTGAGGTTTTTTCCAAAGAGCGGCCACCCGTTGAGGACTTGTGGGGCGAGTTCGTGTTCGGGTTTCGTGGCGTTTTTATCGCGGGCGATGCCGATGGTGACTCGTAGGTCGGAGCGCTTGTTGCAGGTGAGTTTGAGTTTCAGAGCGGATTTTGGTAGATGCCTGGAAACCTCGATCCGTCCGAGGAAATTTCCGCGCTGCCAAGCGGGATCGACCATCGCGCTGTAGAGTAGATAAATTTTACCGTCCTTAGACCATTTCTTGCCCCATGAGTTGACGACGATGAAGGCACCGCGCTCCCAATCTGTTAGAGTGACTTTGCCATCACTGTTGATATCGATGTCGTTGGTAATTTTCCCATCGCCATTCACATCGAATCCGACTTGGTCATCGTATCCCGCGCAAGTGATGCCATGCCCGTAACCGCTTGGCCCCCAACGGATCCAAAGTTCATCGCCCGCAAGATATTCTCCCTCAGGAATAGTCTTGGTGACTTTTTCTAACTCTCCCATCCGTCCATCGAGCGCTAGTAATCCACCGATGGTTTCTTTGCCTGCTTGGGGTTGATTGCGATCAAAGAGCCAGCCGCGAGCTTCGTTGATTTGTGAGATGGTGGCGACTGGGGTGTAGCGGTAGCCGGCGACACGATACTCCATCGCTTCGCGCCAGATGGCGTAACCGTTCGGCCACTTGCCGATCTTGTCTCCATGCACGCTTCCGTAGGATTTCACGGTGGGAATACCGATGTGCTTGGCTGTTTCCCAACCATGATACGCTTCCGATCCTTGGTTGTTAGCACCATTGCACATGTTCCAGGAAAAATCGGCGGGGAATTGTGTGGCTGTTGTGCTGGCCACAGTGCCATTCAGTAGATTCGTTTCGTAGGTGAAGATCGAGGCAATCGCCGTGAACTGACCGCAGGCTCCTCCGTTCTGTCTGTATATAGGAGGGAACTGCGGGCGAGTGGAGTTATCGACGCGCGATGGCAAGCGGCTGAGGTCAACTTTCGTTTCTCCAATATCAGGACCTTTCGCATCGCTCCAGCTGTCGTATTTTTCTCCCATCGAAGGAGGCCGGGAAAAAGGATTGGGATAAGCAGCGCTTGCGGGACTGTCCTCAGCTCCAACCAGCGTCACTGAGCCAGCAAGACAAGCAGCGAATATTGTGAGTATGGAATAATGATGAATCTGATACATGGGATACGAGGCGGATTTCAGTGCAGAGCAAGTGAAGTAGTTCGTCAGAATTTGAGATTTAAAGTTTAAAGTTTAAATTTTTACCGCAGCGTGATGTTCGCATCAAGGTTGAGGAGTGCTTGAGCGAGGGCGGTGAAGGTGGCGAGTTCGGTTTTGTCCAGGGCGGGGTCGGCGGGTGCGTCGCCGATTTTTAGGAGGGCATCCGCATTAGAGGATTTTGAGGTAAAGAAGCCGCGTTGCTCAGTGATAAGTTCTGTTAGAAGATTGACTTGCTCTTTACTTGATGCGGTTCCGATGACTTCGCGGTAGGCCCATGCTACGCGAGTTTCATCGGTGGTACCGCCTTGCTTGATGATGCGTTCACTGAGTTTGCGTGCGGCTTCGACAAACTGCGGATCGTTCAGCATGACGAGGGCTTGAAGGGGAGTGTTGGTGGGCATGCGGCGGGTGGAGCAGACCTCGCGGGTGGAGGTATCGAACAGGGTCATGTTCGGTGGCGTGGTGGTGCGCCGCCAGAAAGTGTATAGCGAGCGGCGGTAGAGACCTTCGCCTTTGTCGGGTTTGTATTCGGGGAGGAAATTGTTGATCTCTTTCCACATCGAGCCCGGAGCTTGGTAGGGATGTACGGGCGGGCCGCCGATGGTTGCGGCGAGCAGACCGGATTGAGCGAGTGCGGAGTCGCGGAGCATTTCGGCACTGAGGCGTCGTGCAGGGCCACGGGCGTGGAGGTTATTAGAAGGATCGCGCTCGCGTAGCTCCGATGAGGCTTTGGAGTCTTGGCCGTAGGTGGAGGAGAGAACCATTTGTTTGATCGCTCGTTTGTGATCCCAACCGTGGTTCATGAGATCGCGAGCGAGCCAATCTAACAACTCTGGATGAGAAGGTTGCGCACCTTGCAGTCCGAAATTGTCAGAGGTTTCTACAATGCCTACACCAAATACTTCCTGCCAAACACGATTGATCATGAC
>CAMCYT010000262.1 GCA_945885485.1 Prosthecobacter debontii | reverse complement strand
CGTGGCGTGGCTGCGGTCAGGCGAATTGGATTTGAGTCCGCTGGAGGCAAAGAAGCAGCAGGAACGGCTGGCGGAGCGTCAGAGGCTTTGAGCGTTACGCGAACAGTCTCTTTTTTCAAAGGAACGCTCGATGTAATTTTGGAAAGGGGATTGTTTTCGTTTTCGCTCATGCGGGCTGGTTTTGTATTTAAGGAAAAAAGCAATTTGAGCCTCGTCTGTCAAACACGCATCTTTAAAAGTATACGGCTATAGGGGCTTAATTCTGAGGTTTTTAAAGAAAAGTGCGTTTGTAGATCCAAAATAGACCAGCGAGTGCGATGAAAACCGAGCCGATTTTTTGAATTTGCGGTGTCCATTTTCGCAGTGGGATCAAGATGAGGAAGGCGCAAATCAGGAGACTCAACTGAGCTAACTCCACTCCGAAGTTGAAGGAAACGAGGGGTAGCGCGAGGTCTTTTCCGCTGATTCCATCGAGTTTTTCTCTCAATACTTCGGCAAATCCCATGCCATGAAGCAGACCAAAGCCAAAGACGATATAGAGGCGGGAGGGTTTGAGTTTTTTGGTGAAAAGGTTTTCGATTCCTATCCACGCGATGCTGGCAGCGATCATGACTTCGATCCATTGAGCGGGCAAATGGATGAACTCGAGAATCGCCAAGCTAAGGGTAATAGAGTGGGCGATAGTGAAAAGAAGGGACTGGCCAAGGAGTGGTTTCCAGCGTGGAGCGAGGAGAAAGAGGCCCAGAATGAAAAGAATGTGATCCAGCCCAAGCGGAATGACGTGTCGGAATCCCGAGATGATCCAGCTTTCTGCTTGGGATTGCTTTGTGGGAAGTGTGGAGCTTGAACTTTCAGCAGGCGTTTTTTTGGAGGCGTCGACTTTTAGTAGCGTGTTCGACATACCATTAAAAACGCTGAGGGTGCCGAAAGTATTGCCTATGCTCGTATCCAGGATTAGTTCGGAATTGAGGTTGTCGTTCCAGAAAACATCGAGTTGCCCCGGGCCTGGCTGCTTATCGACTTCAATTACTGCGTTCATCAAAGCCCAACCACCTGTTTCTTCGGGAAGCACGAGGGGTTGTTTTTCGAAATCAGGAAATGAGATTTTCCACTTCAGTGTTTTGCCATTGTATTTGAGGGCTAAAAGTTTGCGCAACGTGTGCTCGGCTGTCTTGATGTAGCGATCATGAGTGGTTTTTGGCGCAGCCATCACATCTTTGCGAAACAAGGGCGGAGCATCTGCGACTCCTCGCGATTCAGGCAGCATGTAAGCAATGTCGAGCAAGCCTTTGAGGATCCATTTGTCTTTAGTTTGCCTGAATTTAAACTCAACCGAATCGACCTGATGCGCGAATGCTTGGGAGAAGAAAGCGAGGCAAGTCATTGCTGAGACGAAGAGCCGGGCAAACTTCATAAAAAGAACGGAATATTAAGATATTAGAGTGAAAATTCACCATCTGCATCGACGCCATGCCAGCCAAGTTTTCCGAAAGCGCGGAAGATACACTGCACAAATTCGCCGTCTTCTTCGCCTTCGGCGTGCTCAATAGTCGCGGATGATGAAAGTCCGCGGTTAGACTCGATGCTGATCACGGAGCTATAGCCCTCAAGGTAAATCCAGTCACCCCAAGCTTTTGATTCAAGGCGTGGCTCGAGATGTTGTTTTTTGAGCGCATCTAACACTTCGATGAGTGTGGATGGCGCGGATGAATCGGGAAGTTGGAGTAGAGTTTCCATGGAAATGAGTCGTTTGAATGAACATTAGAGCAATCTATGAGATGGGTCTAGAAGGAAGTGAGGCTTGACAGGGCGGTTTCTGTAATTTCTGGGCTTCGAGAAAATGGTTGGATCACGATTTCTAACAATTGTTTTTGTTGCAATAAATGACTTCTAAGATCTGAACAAGGTGATCATATTGTCGCCGATGCTGAACGATCCTGCACTACTTGCCATTGCATTGATTGCGGCAGTATGCATTGGTTTATCAAAAGCTGGGTTTAGCGGGATATCGATGGTTTCCGTGGTTTTATTGGCGGATATTTATGGGGCAAAGGCATCTGTGGGTTTGGCTTTGCCGCTTTTGATTGCTGCGGATCTGATGGCTTATCCGGCCTTCATCAAACACGGATCATGGAAGCCGGTCTGGAAATTATTACCCGCGACCTTGATCGGTCTGTTGTTGGGTTGGTGGTTGTTGGGTCAGATCGATGATAAGACTGCGCGGCGAGTGATTGGAGGCTGCGTAATGTTCTTGGTAGCGGCTCAGGCTTTGCGGACATGGCGACCCGTGCTTTTCGATGCGATGGCGGAGTCGCGTGGGTTTGGAAACTCTGCGGGTGTGATGGGTGGATTTTCCACCATGCTGGCCAACGCAGCTGGTCCGGTGATTCAGCTTTATCTGCTTACGCGGCGGATTCCAAAGATGGAATTAATCGGAATAGGTGCGCGCTTTTTTCTGCTGATCAATATCATCAAAATTCCACTCAATGCGAAGCTCGCGCTGATCACGGAGGAGAGTCTTTGGGAAAATGCGAAACTGGTGCCGGGGGTTTTATTTGGAATTGTGGTTGGTCGCTGGTTGATTGGTCGCGTGCCACAAGCGGCTTTTGAATGGATGATCGTCGGGTTTTCATTCATCGCTGCGGCGAGATTGCTTTGGGTCTGAAACGAGTTTTATGAGTGACATGTTTTGATAGATGTTACAAATTAAGGCGACTTATGATTGATTATCTCTCATCCGAAATTTCCTCATACTGGCATATTTTGTGGGTTCTGCTTAAGACTCCCTTTTTGCACAGCTCTTTGATATGGGGAATTGTACCGCTTTATTTTGGTTGGCTACTGAATGAGTTCACCAGCGATAAAAGATCATTCAACACAGCGATTCAAACTGGATTCTCATTTCTTTGGGCGGGTCTGCATTGGAGTCAGATTTATTTTCAAAAAGACAGGGACCTATCGCTGATATTTAGAAACGGCCTGCCGACTATAACCATCATGGTGACTGTGTTGGTGTTGATTATAGGTGCCATGGGGTTCATCAGCGGCATTCGCAAAAAATATCCGAAATATTGCTCGTTTCTAGGACATGCGCGGTTTGCGAATTATTTCATGATCACGATCTTCGCTATGCAATCCAACTATCTGGCATGGACATGGGATCGTTTGATTGCGATCGTTGGCTTCTCCGTTCCGGTTTGGATAGCGGTGCATTTTATCTTCAAGCCGCTTCGCTGGAAGGCATGACATATTTTCGGATATAAGAACGTAAGCATCTGCCAGTGTCATGAAACCCAAAATCTTACTCATACTGCTCTTGTTTTGTTTTCCGGCGGCGTTTGCAGCAGATAGACCGAATTTCATTTTTTTCATAACCGATGATATTTCAGCAGATGATATTGGGCCATATGGA
>CAMCYT010000261.1 GCA_945885485.1 Prosthecobacter debontii | reverse complement strand
GAGGAATAAAGCTATCAGCTCCGAATTGCTTAAAGCACTGGGGCCGTATTTATCGATTTTTTCACGGGGTAAATCGCGTGGTGGGCTGTCGTTGAGTAGGGGGGGCATATGTGGAGGGAGGTAGGGGGGTGAGGGAGGGGGTGAGGGATTTTAAAACTAAATCATCAATCAACAATCATCAATCGGAAATCAAACCGATAGAGATATTGATCACTCGATGTTCTGGACTTGTTCGCGGATTTTTTCGATCTCGGTTTTTGCTTCAACCACGGTTTGTGCGATCTGTGCGTCGTTGGCTTTTGAGCCTATCGTATTGAACTCGCGGAAAAGTTCCTGGCAGAGAAAATCGAGCTGGCGTCCGGTCGCTTCCGTGGAGTTCAGGTATTCGTGAAACTTTGCAAAATGCGAATCGAGGCGGGTGAGTTCTTCGGAGATATCGCAGCGATCCGCGAACAAGGCCAGTTCCTTGCTAAGTCGATCATCGTTATCCTCAAGTTTGATGCCGATTTCAGAAAGCCGTTTTTCAAGGAGCTCGCGCTGGCGTTGTGGGCGGTAGGGAGCTTGCTGGAAAATAAATTTTGTTAGATCAGCGAGAGTTTTAAGGCGTTGGATGAAATCCTGTTTCAAATGATTCCCCTCCGCGCCGCGCATTTCGTTCATGCTTTGGAGGGCTTGGTTCAATGCAGGTTCGATCGCCTGCCATGCGAGATCAGGATCGATTTGATCGAGATCGTTGGTTTCAAGAATCCCGGGATACTTGGCGAAATCGTTAGCCGAAGGACGGACTTCACGGGCGATGGTTTTCGAGAGTTCGCTGAATGCCGCTTCCAAAGATTTTGCAATAGCATGGTTGATGCGAACTTGTGAGCTGTCCTCCGCACCGGATTTTTCCAACCGTATCGTCAACTGCACCCGACCCCGGGAAACCTGCGGCAATGTGAGTTGGCGCACATTCGATTCAAGGCATTGCAAAGCTCTCGGCAGATTCGTAACAATCTCTAGCTGCTTGCGGTTGATGGATGATGCCTCAACGGTGGCTTGCCAAAGTTCTGTGCTGTGTGTTCCTCGGCCAAAACCGGTCATCGATTGCATGGCTGAATTGAAATCTCTCAGCGTTACTTTGTCGATGGTGCAATTACGACTTATACTTGGCTAGAAGCCATCACATCTTGAATCGTTATCTGGAGTGAGGTGTTTCCTCGGAACGTATTGCGATCGATCGTAAAGGCGATGTCCCAGGGTGGTGCGGGTAAGTCGTGTTCTCCGCCGCCGAAAAAGACGGCGGATTTCTCGTGTTGGCCCTGGCGCAAACTTAGGCGAAGGTGATGGTTTTTCATTTTAAAGGGCGGGGAGCCGAGTTCCACTTGTCGGCTTATAAAAACGGGTTGTGGATTGCTGTTTCCGAATGGCTGAAGCAGTTCATAGCTGGCTAGAAATTCTAACGAGAGTTCGGGAAAATCAATTTCCGCATCATACACCAGACGCGGCATGCGCTCTTCTTCGGTAGAGTTTTCGATCACGAACGAGGCGAACTTTTCACGGAAACGTTCCAACGAATCTTCATGAATCGAAAGTCCAGCAGCCATCGCGTGTCCACCACCTGCGATTAGTTCGTCTTCGCAGGCACGGATCGCATCGACCAAAGAAACGCCTTCGATGCTGCGGCCGGAGCCTTTGCCGATTCCATCTTCATCGATCGCAATCACAAATGTGGGTTTGTAATACTGCCGCATGAGGCGAGAAGCGACGATACCGACTACGCCGTGGTGCCACGTTCTGGATCCGATCACGATGACCGGATCATTGCTGGGATCGAAATCCTCGCTGAGTTGTTTCATCGCATCATCGCGAATGTGCTTCTCAAACGCTTGGCGCTGGCGATTGTAATCATCAAGTTTCTGCGCGAGCTTGGCGGCTTCGATCTGGCAATTCGTGTTCAGGGTTGCGAGCGCGTCTTCGGGGAAATCCATTCTGCCTGCGGCATTGATCCGTGGGCCGATTCTGAACCCGACATCCATCGAGGTAGGTAAATCTTTCACTCCAGCAATTTCTTTCAACGCGTGAAGTCCTGGATTGTTAGATATTGCCAAACGTTTCAGTCCGTGTCGGACCATGATGCGATTCTCTCCTATCATCGGAACGATGTCGGCAATCGTGGCGACGGCGGTGAGTTCGAGCAGGTCTTTGAGTTCAAGATCGGTGGGGCGTGTTTTCAACAACGCATGACCGAGTTTGAAAACCACACCCGCTGCGCAGAGATAGGTAAAATCGTCGCCGCATTTGGGATTTACCAAGGCGCAGCAATCAGGTCGACCCAACGGGTTTGGCTCGTGGTGATCAACCACGACCACATCGATTCCCTGTGCGCGGAGATGGGCGATTTCATCTACTGAGACCGTTCCACAATCGACGGAGATAAGGAGGTCGGGCTTTTCGCCTTCGGACATGCATCGCTCCAAAGCAGCAAAGCTCAAGCCGTAGCCCTCTGTGCCACGTTTGGGAATGAATGTGCGTGGTTGGATTCCGTAAGCGTTCAGAATTTTCGATAGCAGGGTGATGGAGGAAATTCCGTCGACATCATAATCGCCGTAGATGCAGACCGTTTGGTTTTGATCGATCGCTTCCAGGATTCGCGTTACCGCGAGTTGCATTTCTGGGATGAGAAAGGGATTGGCGAGATCGCGTAACTTTGGATGAAGAAAGGATTCGATCTGATCCTCAGGAATCCCGCGTTGCGTCACGAGATTTCTAACAATCTCCGGATATTCCGACGAATTGTCATGAGTAGATAATAGAGGCTTACCACGTAAAACCCATCGGAAAGCCTTTGCACTCATAGTTCAATGGGATCTTGTAGACTGAACCATCTCCGCACAAGAGCGGAGTGAAGAACGATCAGCCTTTCAGAGTCACCAACTCATCGGTGTGAATGGTTTGTCTGGCTCGGTAGAGCGCGACAATGATCGCAAGGCCGACCGCAACTTCTGCTGCTGCGACGGTGATGACGAAGAACACCAGCATTTGGCCGTTGTAGTCTGGGAGACCCTCGACGGTGTTGAAACGGGAGAACGCGACCAAGGTGAGGTTTGCTGCGCTGAGCATCAGTTCAAGGCACATGAACACGATGATGATGTTGCGGCGGAGCACCACACCGGTGAGGCCGATGGAGAAGAGCAGTCCGGAGACGAGAAGGTAGTCGTTAAGGGAAGGCATAAAATTCAAATTTCAAATTTCAACTCTCAAGATGGAGTGTCATCAGACGAGGTGGATTTCTTGGACAGTACCACCACGCCAACTGTGGCGACGAGAAGTAAGACGCCGAGAATTTGTAGGGGTAGGTTGTATTCGGTGAAAAGGGTGTGGCCGATAAGATGAACATCCGGGAGTTTACCTTCGTTGAGTGCGCTGGCGATTTTGGTTTTTTCCG
>CAMCYT010000260.1 GCA_945885485.1 Prosthecobacter debontii | reverse complement strand
TGCGGCTCGCCAATGGGCGTCCGATGCCGAACATATATGTTAAAGAAGCCTCGATGCGCTTCTCATTGGGGATTTCGATACCTAGAATGCGTGCCATGTTGTGAAGATTTTCGCGTGATAATTGTGGAGCACCGATCGATACCGGAAGCCCCGCGGGGCGGGTGATTTACCAGAGTTCCACCCTCTGGCAAGCCGGAAATGGAAAAAATCCTCGAAACAGTCAGAATTTTTATGATTTTCCCGTAATTGTAAGGAAATTTTTATTTTTGACGTATCGCGCCTCGACAAAAACTAACACGAACCTAGCTTCGCCTAATCACAATTTATCCATGGATACCCAAGCAGAAATCCCCGTCGAATCAGTCAAAGAAACTCTTGCGAAACCCTCCCCAACTCAACTTCCTCCAGACGATGTCGCGGCGATCGATGAACTAGGAAAAACCTACCAAGCTTTCCGTGCTGAACTCGCCAAAATCATCGTTGGCCAAGACGATGTGATTGAAAAACTCGCCATCGTCCTGTTTGCTCGTGGCCATGCCCTTCTCATGGGTGTTCCCGGCCTCGCAAAAACCCTTTTAGTTTCCTCGGTTGCTCAGACTTTCAACCTTTCCTTCAACCGCATTCAGTTCACTCCCGACCTAATGCCAGCCGACATCACCGGCACCGACATCATCCAAGAAACCACCGGTGGCAAACGCGAATTCGAATTCGTCCAGGGCCCGGTGTTCGCCAACCTCCTGCTCGCAGACGAAATCAACCGCGCTCCAGCCAAAACCCAATCCGCCATGCTTGAGGCGATGCAGGAAAACAAAGTCACCGTACTCGGCAAAACCTACACCCTCAAACCCCCGTTCTTCGTGCTCGCCACCCAGAACCCGATTGAACAAGAAGGCACCTACCCACTCCCTGAAGCACAGCTCGACCGTTTCATGTTTCTCATTGAAGTGGAATATCCCTCGGAGGAAGAAGAAAAGCGCATCGCTCGTGAGACCACCGGTGCCGCCAAACAAGCTCTCTCCAAACTCATCGACGGCGAAAAAATCATCGCTTTCCAACAGCTCGTTCGCCGCGTTCCCGTTCCAGATCACCTTTACGACTACGCAGTCGAGATCGTCCGCAAAACCCGCCCTGGCCAACCGGAATCTCCACAATGGATCAAGGACACCGTCGGCTGGGGTGCAGGCCCACGCGCCGTACAGTACCTCATCCTCGGTGCGAAATCCCGCGCCGCCCTTCGCGGCAACTACATGGCTTCCATCGAAGACCTCGAAGCCGTCGCTCCTGCCGTCCTCAACCACCGCGTGATCACCAACTTCGCCGCCGAATCCCAAGGCATGACCTCCAAAAAAATCGTCCAGAAACTCATTTCTGAGATGAAGGATAATTAATACTTCGGAAGGTTCCTGCTTTTTCTAACAAGGATAGAGGAGGAACAGGAGAATGAGGAGACTCAAATGGAAATTTACCTAAAATATCCAAAAATTTACCGCTGTAGCCTAGCCGCAACGGGCGCGCTCCTCGCGCTCATGCTAATAACAATAAACATCCGAGGCTTTCATCGTTTCTATGAGATCCTTTCTGAATTAGGGTTAATCTTTCTTCTCATAGCGCTTGTCGCAATCGTAGCTAATTTGCCACTTCATAAACTTAAGTTACATTGGATATTCACGATTGGAGCTCTGATCGGTTTTCTTGGAGGATTTGGTATCGTTTTATATGCCACCAGTAATATCTAAACTCCTCCCCTCCACTACCTCCTCCCTCTTGTAGAAAAAAGTCCGTAACAATGTCCACTCACTCCTTCATCGACAGCGAACTCCTCTCACGCCTGGGCTCTTTGCCTATCGAGTCGCGCGTGCCGATGATGGGTAACGTCGCCGGAAAACACCGCTCGCCTCACCGCGGCTCATCGGTCGAATTTGCAGAGTATCGGAAATACGTTCCTGGCGATGACACCCGACGCCTCGATTGGAAAGCTTTTGCCCGCTCGGACCGATTCTACATTAAAGAATTCGAAGCCGACACCAACCTCCGCGCCTACTTCGTGATCGACGCCTCCGGCTCGATGAATTTCCACGGTCCCGGCGTCGAATCAAAAATCCAATACGCCCGCCGCATCGCCGCATCGCTCGCGTATCTGTTAGTCAACCAAGGCGACGCAGCAGGTCTTTCAATTTGCACCGACAAACTCCATTTGGAAGTACCGCCATCACGCCGCGCTGCTCACCTTGAACGCTTTTTCTCCACCATCGAAAAAGTCGAGCCCTCCGGCGAAACCGGCCTAATACCTGCGCTCCATACCATCGCAGAAAAAATCGGTCAGCGTGCCTTTATCGTGATTCTCTCCGATTTCTTCACCGACACCGCGGAACTCGCCGATGCACTTCAGCACCTGCGCTACCGCAAGCACGACATCTCCCTTTTCCATCTCATGGATCCTCAGGAAATCGGATTCAACTTCGACCGCCCGCACCGCTTCGTCGATCTCGAAGACAATACCGCTCTCGTCGTCGAACCCAACCTCATCGCCGACGAATACCACACCGCTCTCAACGAGTTTTTGAAAAACGTCCGCGACAAAGCGCACGACGCCAACGCCGATTACCAACTCGTCACCACCGACACCCCGCTCGAACCCCTCCTCCGCGAATTTCTGACAGCGCGCCTACCAAAAGCGAAGCACTAACAGATGACTTTTCTCTCTCCATTACTTCTCTGGTTTCTGGCCGCTGCGAGCGTGCCGGTCATCATTCATTTACTCAACAAACGCCGCCACAAAACCCTGCAATGGGCGGCCATGCAGTTCCTTCTCAAAGCCACGCGTGAATCACGTGGCAAAAAGAAACTCCGCCACATTCTTATTCTAACATGCCGCGCGTTAGGGATCGCCGCACTCGCCTTCGCTGCTGCTCGTCCCATCGTTTCCGGACTACTTGGCTGGGGTGCTGGTACGATAGATACCGTAGTTCTCGTTCTCGACCGCAGCGCATCCATGGAACTACGCTCTGGAGATGGCCAAGATGCCAAACGCGAGCTCGTCCTGAAAAAAATCCGGGATGCGATGTCAAACATCGGCAGCCCACGTCTCGTCGTCATCGATAGTGCCACAGGAAAACCACAGGAAATCCCCTCGCCCGATGTGCTCGCGGAAATTTCCGCCACAGCCGCCACCGATTCCACCGCGAACATCCCAGCCCTCTTAGCCACCGCAACCGAAGTTCTAACATCTTCAACCGGCCGCTCGGAAATCTGGCTCGCATCCGATCTACAGCGCACCAACTGGCGTCCCGATGACGAACGTTGGGCCGCTTTGCGTGCGAACCTACAGAGCCTTCCAGAAAAGCCTGCAATACGCATCCTTTCCATCAGTGGAGACGCAGCGACCAACATTTCCTTCCGCCTGCTCAGCACCCGCCGCACCATCGATGG
>CAMCYT010000259.1 GCA_945885485.1 Prosthecobacter debontii | reverse complement strand
CCTACAACAACAAAGCTTCAGCGATCAGTCCTGAACAGGTCAAAGCAGTGAGAGATAAGAACAAGGATCAAGCGGGGATTCTCCAGGTTGATCAGTTGCTGAAAGATCATCCGCTAGAGAAATAATCATCTAAAGCCAAGAGTCCTGATCGGCTCTTGGCTTTTTTTCGTAAAATATGCGCGGTGAAAGGTGAAAATCGGGTATGCATGATTCTCATCCTTGCGTAGGTTACTTGTGATGTTTCTTCGTAAACCGTTGCTGAAAATTTTCGCACTGAACCTGTTCTGGCTTCAGTGCGTTATGGCACAGGGAAATCGTGATGTCTGGGATCTGGAGCCGATACGGTATTCGGATACGATGCCGACGGATCGTTTGGCTGGTTTGGCGAAAAAACTTGAGGAGAGAAAACTGGAAGGTCAGCCGGGACAGGGATTGAAAGCTTTGGAGTTTGTTTTGGAGTATTTGAATGTGCCGAAGGAATCCCAAGTTCTGGTGTTTTCAAAGACGAGTTTGCAAAACAGTCGGATCACTCCGCAAAATCCGAGGAGTTTGTTTTTTTCTGAAAATGCATACGTGGGATACGTGCCGGGTGGTGCGGTGGAAGTGATCGCGCACGATGCGGTGTTGGGTCCGGTATTTTATTTGGTCGAGCCGGATAAAGACGGCGCGATGAAGATCGAGCGGGATACGAATCGCTGTTTGTCGTGCCATGCGACATCGCGGACGGAAAATGTACCCGGGATGTTGATTCGTTCGGTTTATGCTGAGGAAAGTGGGCATCCGATTCTCCAATTAGGAACACACGATGTGGCGCATGAAACGCCGTTGGCGGATCGATGGGGTGGATGGTTCGTGACCGGGCGGAGCTCGCTTCCGCATTTGGGAAATCGGGTTTTCAAAGAAGACTCCGATCTAACACCCTCAAGCATCCCGATCAAATCGGTGGGAGGAATGGTGGATGTAAAAAATTATCTGAGGCCTACCAGTGATATCGTTTCGTTGTTGGTTCTGGAGCATCAGGTGAAGATGCATAATTTGATCAATTCAGCGGCAATGAACTATCGGCGTTCGGTGTATTTCATGAAAACACTGAATCCCGATGCAGATTCGGCCCAAGGTTCGGCGGGTGAGATCGCGGACAGCGGCGCGAAAGATATTGTGGATTATCTGTTTTTTAAAGACGAGACGGATCTCGGCGATGGCGTGGAAGGCGATCCCGGTTTTCAGCAGGCGTTTGTGAAACGATTTCCAAAAACCAAGGACGGCGAGAGCTTGGCGGAGTTCCGATTGTATGGACGGATTTTTAAAAACCGCTGCTCATACATGGTCTATTCCGAGGCGTTCAAAGGGATGCCAGTTGGATTAAAACAAAGGGTGATCGCGCGGATGAAGCGGGTGGTTGCGGGGGAAGAAGAAGGTTTTGAATATTTGAAAGAATCCGAGCGAAAGAGGATCGATACGATTTTGAGTGAGACTCTGGATGGTTGGAAATGAAACGTATAAAAAACAGCACGTTCTGCAACCCCTTCAGGGTTGATTATCATGTGGTGATGTTGCCTCCGGGTGTCGCTTCGCTCAACCCAGAGCTAATTTCTTTGATCCCGCTGGGATCAGGTGAAGTTAGCATTAATATCCCGAAGGGATTACAGACATTAGCACGGGGTCGAGGAGCAGAGCGACGACCACCCCGTGAAATGGGATCGCAGAAAAACAAGCACCCCGAAGGGTGTGCCAGACATGATGTATCGGAAAGAATGTTGATTCAAATTGCTTTGATCCCATCGTGATCAAATGCAATAAGGTCTTATGTCAACTGTCACCATCCAGCAAATGAGAGAGATCGAGCAACGAGCAATTCGCTCGGGGATTTCTGAGGCGGAGTTGATGGAACTTGCTGGCATGGCATTGGGTAGGGCTATGGGAAATCAATATCGCGAAGTCGGGACGGCTGTGGCTTATGTGGGAAAAGGACATAACGGCGGCGATGCGTTGATCGCGCTAAGAATTTTGCAAGAAGAGTTTGGCTGGCAAGTTGGAGTAAGGTCAGGGTTTAAAATCGACCAATGGGCTTATCTGACGCGGGTTCAATGGGCTGATTTGGATTTGGATGAATTGTTGGAAAATGGATTTGAAAAGCAGGTTCACGCGCCGTTGTTATTGATCGATGGATTGCTCGGGATAGGCGCGAAAGGCGCATTGCGGGATTCGCTGCTGGAAATGGCGGCGGAGATGAATCGGTTGCGAAACGAATGCGGAGCGACGGTGGTGGCGGTAGATCTGCCTTCTGGGGTCGATCCCGATACCGGTGAGATTTTTCCGGGAGCCGTGGTGGCGGATCGAACCTTTATGATAGGTACTGCGAAACGTGGGTTACTGTTTTCGCAAGCGGTGAATGCGACGGGTCAGCTCGCTTTGGTGGGGGTTGATGCGTTGCGTGCCGATGATATTGGAGAAATGGAACTGATCTGTTCGCAGAGTATGGATTTCGGAAAAGCACCGAGGCCGTTTGATTTTCATAAAGGCAAGGCGGGTCGAGTGGGGATTGTAGCGGGATCGCTTTCATTCTCCGGCGCAGCGTTGCTTTCAGCGCTCGGTGCGATTCGTGCGGGGGCGGGTATGGTGACCTTGTATGCGCGACCAGAAGTAGCTGAAGCGATACGCTCGCGGCTGCCTTTTGAGGCGATGCTAAAGCTCAATGAGAATCCTGAGGAATTGTTAGGGGATCATTTAGATGCAATCGTTGTAGGTCCTGGGTTGGGTGAAATGGATGATGTTTTTGCAAACGGATTGGCGCAGTTGATCGCTCAAACGAAAGTTGCTATGGTGATCGATGCCGATGGTTTGAATTTCATGGCGGAGCGTGGTTTGAAACCGAATTCACCTCACATCCTAACACCTCATCCCGGTGAGTTCGCACGTTTGGCTCCGGAGTTGATCAATATGAATCGCGAAGATGCGGCGAAAACATTTTCGGAGAAAAATGTTGCGGTTTTGCTTTTGAAAGGTGCTCGGACGATTGTGGTAAAACACGGTAATCCATTGCGAATCAATTCCACGGGAACGCCCGCGATGTCGAATGGCGGGCAGGGTGATTTGCTTTCAGGAGTGATCGCTGCCCAACTAGCAGGAGGAATGAATCACTTCGATGCAGCGGCGTTCGGAGTATGGTTATGTGGCCACGCAGCGGAGCTTTCATACGAAATACACGGCGATGTCTGCACTGCAACGGATACAGCGGCTAGACTTGGAGAATCGATGAGGAATTGGAGAAGGGGTGAGAGGTGAAAGAGGAGGGGGAGATGGAGTGATTGGGAGAGAGGGGCTTATCTAGAATTATCTAGTTCAATTTTTTCCTCTAAAACCCCTGCGAGCCATGCTCTGGCTTTTTTGCGGTATTCACTTTCTCTGTGCATCCACAGATCTGTATGAGGATGGAGGACCTTGCCTTCAGGGATG
>CAMCYT010000258.1 GCA_945885485.1 Prosthecobacter debontii | reverse complement strand
CGATTGAACTGAGAAAGCGATTGGAAGCCAACTTCGAACGCAATATCCGCCACACGCATGGAAGTATTTCCAAGCATGTTCTCTGCTATTTTCACCCTGCGGTCGGTAACATACTCGGTCAAAGTCCGTCCCGTCGCTTCCTTGAATTTACGGCAAAGGTAGTAGCGGCTCATATGGACCTCGGAAGCCACTTCATCCAAATAAATGGGTTCGTAGATCTTTTCATCGACATAGTCTTTTGCACAAGCAATGCAGTCGCTCTTTTCGTGTCTTAACTCCAGAACGATCTGGCCAGCCAGATCACCTAGTTGTAGTGCAAACGCCGCCAGCAAGGTTGTCATCGCTTGATATTGATCCAACCCGATCAACGCGGTTTCAAAATAGGCCCGTTCCAATTCCACCTCCTTATCTTTACCTGCACCCAAAATTTCTTTCAGCCTCAGAAAGTGTTCGGTGCTTGGTTTCTCATGCGTAACATGACCTGTCATAAGTTGTGCGACGACTTGCTGTCCTTGAAACACCGGCACTACGGTCTCGGAAAAGCCAGCAAAACATCGGATCGACCTCACCCCCTTATTTTCATTCGAGCAAAGAGAGGAATGTGCTTCGGCACATTGCGGACACAACATCCCTGAACTATTCAAAATTTGACAGAGCCGGCTTCCCCCAACATACACATAATCATTATCAAGCTGCTGGTTTCTAACGGACTTTAGTTCAAGAGGCAAACCCGTTGAATTGAGAAAAATTTCCCGGTAACTTTGAAATAGTTCAGAGTTGCGGAGTCTGCCTATTAAAGAGTTTCTGGATTTCTCTACCTGAAACTCAGGTATGTTTGAAAAGCGATTTTTAGGGATTTTTTTCATGATTTTTTAATGCGGTGGATGGTCATTGTAACTAACCCTTTGCTAGCGTCTATGAGCATACCTTCCTGTCGCTCTCTAAAGAAATTACCTAGACCCCTGAGAAGAAGTCTCCGCAATAACTGCAAAGATTATCACTCGGTATCGGTGGATGCATCAGTGTGTAGCAGATATTCTCGCACGATATTTCATACAGAAAGAACCTAAAACAATGACCAAAGATAAGCTCCACGAATTCAAGAATCGCTTGGAAACAGAGCGTAAAATATTCTCGGAAAAATCCCCACTCTACCTTCGGAGACCTTTCCAGATGATCGCGGCAACCGCTTAAAGTGGCTCTCAATCACTGATGGTCACTGGGGTTCCTACGTCGATCCACTCATATAAAAATCTCGCCGGATTATCTCCGTCAAGGGGCATGCGAATACACCCGTGCGAGGCGGGATAACTCGGCACCGAGTTGAACCCGTGAATGAACACATTCCCATTCACCTGAACGCTCCATGGCATCGGGGCGTTATCATACAACTTTGAGTAATGCATTTTCGCCTTGTAAGGACCTGCACGAAAACGACCTTTGGGAGTTCTTCCGTTCCTTCCGGAACTGATACGTGTCTCCAAAACAAGAAGCTCCCCCTGCCATGCACGCAGACGCTGATCGGCCAGTCCGACTTCCACACGCTTCTCCCCACACACTATTACCAAATCGGTCGTTCCAACGACTATCTTGCTGCTAGATCCAGACTCATCACGCTCCACTACCAAGCCTTTTCCGGCAATTTCCTCGAGCGGCATTAGTAAAGTCCCATCGGACAGCTTACGCAAAAGCATGCGTTTCTCGGTATCCGCTAACTGGAAATGAAGTCTTTGCTCAATCTCATCCAGCGGAACATAGATCTTTCCGTCATCTGCTGCGAAAGTAACACCTTGGACAACCTCCGCATTCACATTCATTTTCAACCTTACCACATGGGAGCAGGAGCTAAGAAATATCGTTAGCACGGCAGTGGATATCAATGAATTCATATGTGAATACTTTCATTTCGGAATATTTCCGTCTTCTCCTTTTTTGGCAGAATCTGAGCAATAATTGAGAATATGCCTCACTCTTAAAACACGTAGCTTGATCGAACAATTGATCAATATCAGCACATATCTAAACAATAGATACGAAGCATTATCATGATGAAGACTCTATCTTTACGGCAATGAAAACAAAGAACCACACCGAAATCATGAATATCTCCCTCTACCTTGAAACAGTTGAAAGTGGAATACTAATGAGCGATGCGAATAGCATAAAAAAACTTTGCGAGGAAACGACTCATGCATCCTCAAAACTGGAAGATATCGAACCGCAACTGAATAGCGAAGGTCAGCATGAATCGCGCATTCTGCGCGCTTTAATTGATGAGCTTAAGGTTCAGCTTGCACTTGGAAAAATGAACGCCTCGGAAAGGATTAATGAAATCGAGCAAAAAATTACTCACAGCTACAGCAAAATTAAAACCACAGCAGGACGCCCGGATAGATTGAGCAAGGAAGAAACCAATGCTCTCCGTGATAAAATCCACAACAGCTGGATGCACCTAAAAGCCGCGCTGACCATCGCACGCATTCGCCTTGAACTGGCGGAGGAGAAAAGCGAAGCCAAGCTCCAATCCGCAAAAGACGAATTGATCAAGGACTTTGAGAAAATCCGGGATCTCGCTAAAGATAACACTGAGGAAGCTTGTGAAAAATCTTCAAAATGGATCAAGAGCGCGAAAAAATCGGTAGGAAAAAGGACTCACAATGTTCTTAAAGCACTCAAAAGTTAGTTCGTCCTCCCAGTGAATAGAATTTAGAAAACGACCCAAAAAAACCAACTGTATTATGAAGATATTAATTACTGGCGGCGCTGGCTTCATCGGATCTAATCTAGCAGAATTTCATATCAATAGGGGTGATACAGTTATTGCTGTGGACGACCTGAGCACGGGTAGTTTAGATAATATTAGAGACTTAGCTGAGCATCCAAGATTCACATTTATCGAGGCAGATTTCCTAAAGTGGGACAAACTTGCCACCGAAATCGCTAAGGCAGAACGCATCTATCATCTTGCTGCCGTCGTCGGCATGTTTCGGGTTATCAAAGAGCCCACAACCGTGATCCGCGTCAATGTATGTGGCACTGAACGCTTGCTGGAAGCTGCTGCTGATTGCAAAAGTAAGGCGCGTATCATCATTGCTTCAAGCTCTTCAGTTTACGGTCACAGTAATGACATACGCGAGCTAAGCGAGGACGCCGATTTGACATACGCCCCAGAAGATGGGGGGCTGACGGGTTATGCATTGAGTAAACTAACCAATGAAGTTCAAGCCCGCGCGTATCATCGGGAATACGGACTCCGGGTGATTATCCCTCGATTTTTCAATGTCGTAGGTCCACATCAAACTGGCACTTATGGCTTTGTTATCCCGCGCTTCGTCCAGCAGGCGCTGGATGGCCAGCCACTGACCGTGTTCGGAGACGGTAGCCAAATACGCTCGTTCTGCGATGTTCGAGACACGATCAACGCCCTAGACCAGCTCGCCAGCATCGAGCCGATACTCGGTACGTC
>CAMCYT010000257.1 GCA_945885485.1 Prosthecobacter debontii | reverse complement strand
AAACCAACGAGATCGATGCGATCATACTGACGCTTTGCGATGGCATGTTGGATCACACGTTCGAGGTCATCGGTTTTTCCGCTGTGGTAAGAGGACAGCAGTCGATTCGGCTCTTCGCTGCAATCTCGGAAATTCCAAGCCAGAACATCCCAGCCACGTTTCATGAGAGCGATGGCCATGCCGCGCATGTATCTTGAGCGAGCACTTCCCTCAAGGCCATGGCAGAGGATCGCGAGTTTGTTTTTGCCAGTAGCGATCCAATCCAGATCGAGGAAATCGCCATCCTCCAGCTCCATGCGTTCGGAAGCTGGCGTGAGGAGTGCTGGCACGCGCCGCAGAGTAGGATGAATCGTTTGCGCATGGCCACCGATCAGCCATTTCGGGGAACGATAAGTTGATTCAGTGATGATGGGCACGATGGCGTCAAGATGGGCTATTTAGGAGATTCGACGGAGTTGATTTTAATTTGCAAGGGCTGCGAAGTAGTTAGATGCACATCGCGTTGTGGGAATGGCACTACGATCCCGGCATCGGTCAGGCGTTTTTCGATGATCATTCTCAAATCGCTTTCTACAACAATTGCATTGGTTTTGTCGTTAAGCTCAATCCAGAAGTAGAGAGTGAAATCTAACGAATTATCGCCAAAATTTGAAAGCGCGGCAATGGGTGCGGGATTATCCAGCACCAAGCCGTGACGCTCGGCTGCATCGGTGAGGATTTTGATTACATCCTGGGTTGATGATCCATAGGTGACGCCGAGTCTGATTTCTCTGCGGATCAGCCGGTTGTTCAGCGTCCAGTTCACAACGCGACTTTCGAGAAACAGAGAGTTGGGAATGAGATTTTCGATTCCGTTGAAGCCGCGGATAATCGATGAGCGCGTGTTAATTTCCGAAACGACACCGACTATGCCATCGACTTCGATCGTATCTCCCACCCGCACTTTGCGTTCGAACAGCAGAATGATTCCGGAGATGAAATTTTTAATGATCGTCTGAGTTCCGAATCCTACCCCGATGGCGAGTGCACCTGCGAGGAAGGCGAAGATGGTCAGGGGAATGTTCAGCCAGTTGAGAGTCGCCAAAGCTAACAGAAATCCAACGATGAGCATGAGCCAGTTACGGAGGGTGCGCGCTTGGTTGTCTCCGATGATTTTACGCCTTACGAGGACATGTTGAATTCTCCTGCTGATGTTTGCAGCGACCAAATAAGCGAAGATGAAAAGAACAATCGCGGCGATGACGGATCCGAGGGTGACATCGCGCAACTGTATAATTTTTTGGCCATCACGCTCGATGACTTGTTCGTATTGATTCACAGAAATATTCCAGATCCGATCTACGGAATTCCAGAATTGGCTGAAAGAGTCGGAGACTTTTTCGTGCCATGGAGTTTTGTTAGTTGTTAGGTAAGCGAACAACCAGCCATCGAGAGTTCGGATTTGACTGGAAATGCTTTGGGTGAGCCTTTGGATGAGAGATTGCCTTTCCCAGAGGGTGGCGCGGATGCGGTTTAGTGCGGAGAGTCTAGGGTCATCCGCAGGAAACGCGGTGGAGCGTGCTTGCTGATTGCTGATCGCAGCGGTGATGGTTTTGAGCTCATTGTTTGCAATGATTTCCCATGCGGTGAGTCGTTGTTGGAGAGATTGGAGGGAGGCAATGGATTCTTTCCGTTCGCTGTAAGAATAATTTGGATTCAGTAAAATCAAGCGATGTTGATAAGCTTCAGGGATGAATGCCTCGATTTGGCTAAATGATTCGAGTGTGCTGATCATTTGTTGAATGGAAGCCACGCGAGCTTGCGCCGCTTCGTAAGTGATTTCTGCAAGTTCGATGGCTAAAGGATCCGGCTTTTCGGCAGCTTTGATTTTTTCAAATTCAGCAAGCGCCTTGGCCTCGTCTGTAGAAGCTTTGCTCTGGCGACTTCTGAGTGCTTCAGTTTCGGCTCTCAAGGATTTTTGCCTATCAGAGGATGCATCTTTGATTTTCGCAATATCCGCTTCGCTAAGTAATGCAGTTTGATTTGCTTCGCGGATCTTTTTATCTAGGAGAGCCGATTCAACATCGTGCGTTTGCACGTTGATTTCGAGTGCGGAGATGGCGTGCTTCAGAGCGCTGGATTTAATGAAAAGCAGCCGTTGCTTTTCTTTCTCTGTTTCCAAATTCCATAGGCTTGTACGCTTTTGATCGCTGTCAGCATCATGGGCTTTCTGTGCGGCGGTGATACGCTCCTCGGCTTTCTTCGAATCTTTAATCCACTCGGTGAGTGTGCGTTCGTAGATGACCCGTGAGGATTGATCCGATGTCTTTTTTTCCGCGATGGATTGTTTGCGGTTGATCATTTCGTCCACAACGAGGATCGATCCCGGAATTTTTTCGCCGTAGCCGATCCATTCGTTAGCTGCTGTCTTGGCGGCTTCGAGAGCGAGTTTGTTTTCTTCGATTCCTTTAAGCGTGTCAAAATGTCTTTTGATTGCGGATTGGGTGTGTTCCAGGGTGAGCTTGCGATTATCCAAATCCGACAGACTGATTTTAGGAGGCAGCGTGGTTTCGTCCGTAAACTTGGATAACTTGTCTTGATCTTCCCCGACTTGCTTTTTCCAGATTTCAAGCTGATCGCTGATTTTAATCGCCGATGCTTCTGAGGTCTTTCCATTGGTTGAAGGTCCTTTCAAAAGTTTTTCCAACTGCGCGTGAGCCTGCGGCACGAGTGCACTCGTCAGAAGGAAAATAAATATTAGATAATTTTTAAACTTCACCACGTTCGTCTTTTTCAAGTTGGATTCGGTCTTCAAGATTGCGGGCTTTGACGCGATGGTTGCGTTTAAACCAGCGCTCGGTTGCCATTTGCCGTTTCTTGGCACGTTTGCGGAGCGCCTCGATTTCAGTTTCAAGATTCAGGAAAGACTCGTAGCGCGCGGGATCAAGCTCGTTTTGTTCTACTGCTCTACGGATCGCGCAGCCGGTATCGCGCTCATGGCTGCAGTCGGCAAATTTACATTCGCTGGCGAGTTTGGCGATGTCCTCGAAACTGGCGCGCAGGGTGAATTCATCCGTCCACATCTGGATTTCACGCATCCCGGGATTATCGATCAACATGCCACCGGAATCTAACGGAACTAGCTCGCGGCAAGTGGTGGTGTGACGGCCTTTGCCTGTGGTTTCATTGACTTCGCTGGTCCATTGCCATTCTTCGCCGTAGAGTTGGTTGACTAGAGTTGATTTACCAACGCCACTAGAACCTACGATGCACATCGTAATTCCCGATTTAAGGTGTGAGCGGATGGCTTTGAGTCCCTCGCCCTTAAGAGCGGAGGTGATGTGGATGGTTGCGTCTGGAGAAATAGAAGCGATTTCGGCTGCTGCTTCGGCGAGTTCTTTTTTGGTAAATAGATCGGACTTGTTGAGGAGTACCACTGGCCTAGCGCCGCTTTTGTGAATCAAGGCGAGATAGCGTTCGAGACGGCGCAGGTTGAAGTCAGATCCCGCATCGGTCAC
>CAMCYT010000256.1 GCA_945885485.1 Prosthecobacter debontii | reverse complement strand
GCCGGGAAGGAAACTAAAGGAACGCTGAATGTTTGCAGGCAGGGGATGGATCGAGTTTGTGATCGCTATGGTTCCTAGACCAAGCAAAAGGAGCGTAGTGGAGAAAATAAGCCCAGTAAAACCGCTGCGGTAAGCGATCCCTACGATATAGGTTAGTCCCATGGAAATGATGGCGTTGCGGAAGCCGCTCAATGCGGCGAACGCAAATGAGAGCAGAATTGCGCCTCCCCAAAGCGGATGCAAAAGGGCGTTCAACGGGGATCTGAACGAGCTGACGAACCTCGCGATTTGATTGGATGCGGACCCGAGAAATCCAATCCGTGTAGCGGCTTCCAGCCCTGACGTCTGAGTGCCCTCGACGGAATTGACATCCATGTTACTCGCATTTTGGTTCACGCTGGCAGCCCCATACCATTGGCCGACCGAAGGGACAAAAAAGCCGAAGGCCTGCATCACGAAATTGATCAGGTTGGCCACCACGGTGAGCTTGAGCAAAAGCTTGAGCTGATGTGGCGGGATGACCCAGTTTGAAAGGAAGTAGTAGATAGCGAAGCCGATGCTGATGATGAAATATGGCCGGGCACCTACGGAGCTACCGCCGAACATATTTATCCCGACAGGGTTGCGGAGATAGACCTGAAATATGGTGAGCGCGATGAGGAATATGAGGATATCCATTTCTCGGATCGTGCCCCTCCACGGAATGCGGCGCATCAGCATCATGAGGCTGGCGAATCCGATAAAGATCGCGCTGCTGAGCAGCACGGTATCCGGCCTACCGGGCAGGGACAGGGAGAGTTGGAGTCCGTGGCCCAGGATGATGAGTATCCAGATGTTGCGACCAAGGGCTATCCCTGTGATTAGAACAGCTGCAATAGCGAACCAGATGAAGATGGATAATTTATCCGATGCGACCATGGTGCCTATCATCACGGCGAGCGTTATACCTACGATGAGAAAAATAATATTTGAGATAACGTTGGTATTCATGCTGGATTAGGAGTTGTGGGGAGGTGAAGGGCTACGCCCCACGCGATAGCGGATGAAAAGAGATTTAGGCAGGGACGCTTCCTCCGCGGACATCCGTGATTTTTAGTGCAAGGTGCAGCGAAGCTTGGCGCGTATGCTGAAGAATAAGGAGCGTGAGCTGGAGGCTACTAAATAGCTGCGTGCTTTTCTATCCGCTAGACGTCAGACTGATAGGTAAAGTTTTTCGCTCTGCTTCTTTGTGCGGCTTGAATTGACGAGGAGTGGTGTGGCACACTCGACAAAAGCCGCCCATTGCTAATCTAATTCGGTGCGGGTTACGGTTTTCATTCCGAGGACACCTAGGAAAAAGCTACCAAAGATCATTTGAACGCCCAAGACGATAAGAGTGGAGGCGGGTATGATGCGTCTTAGGTTGTCACCATAGGAAAGTCCTTGGAAGCCCGCCTTTTGCCAATCCCAAAAGGCAAATCCGAAAAGTCCCAGCCCAACCAAGCTGATGAAAATCCCCAAAAACACCCCCCATTCCAAGGTGAATGCATCGAGAATTCGCTGAAGTTTAGGGTTGGGAGGCAGCAGGCCTTCGCCTACAGCAAAAACCCGGGTGAAAACGGCGAAGGAAAGGAGTTGGACGCCAATCAAAATAAACATGGAAGCCCCCATCATGGAGCCGACGTCAAGGACAACCTTGCCGAATATCATTTGTCCCAGCGCCAGGACTGAGAGGGCGGTGAGGCCGAGAACGCAGAGCACGGCACCCGGAATAAGAAACAGCCAACGCGGGCTGAATAGCAGCATGAACCGCAAATGCCTCCAACCGTCCCGCCAACTGCGGAGGTGGGGAGCCCGCGAGCGGCCGTCTGGATAGAGGGTGATAGGCACCTCGGTCATACGAAGATCCTTGAGTGTGGATTTGATCACAAATTCGGATGCCAGTTCCATCCCGGTGGTGCGGAGGTCGATGCGGGTGAAGCCCTCCTTAGTGAACGCACGAAGGCCGCAATGGAAATCATGGGCGGGGCATCGGAATAAAAGGCGCCCGATGAAGGTAAGCGCCGGGTTGCCGATCCATCTGTGTTTCCACGGCATGGCACCGGGCATCACGGTGCCGCCCCCGGCGGGCAGGCGGCAGCCCATTACCAGCTCATAACCTTCCCGCAGCTTTTCGATGAAAGGTTTGATGTTGGAGAAATCATAGCTGTCATCCGCATCACCCATGATAATCCATTTACCCGCCGCTGCCTCGATTCCACCGCGCAGGGCATTTCCATAACCTTTTTTAGCGACCGGCACGAGCCGCGCTCCCTCATTTACCGCGATTTCCTGTGAGCCGTCGGTGCTGCCGTTGTCGGCGATCACTACCTCACCCGCGATGTCGCAATCGGTGAAGGATTTGAGTGCCTTGCGGATGCAGACGGCCAGGGTTTCGGCCTCGTTGAGGCAGGGCATGACGACAGAGATTTCGATCGGTTTGGACATAGGAATATGTTGATTATGTGGTTTATTCTACTGGGCAATCAGGGATTTGCGACGGGAATTTCAACCACCCACCATTCCGTGGGAGGCATACCGGCAAGAAGCTGGAGACTGATCCGAGAGATGATCTTGCCGCCGCCCTGTTCGACCCACGCGGCGGGAGCTATTCCACGGTTTTCCTCGAAGTGCTGGGTATTGAGGATAAGGTAGGGCAGACCTTCGGCGTGGAGGTCACCGAGACTTTCAGAGGGCATGACATGCCGCAGGCTGCGCTGAAGATAGGGTTTCCATAACGGCAGTTCCGAGCTAATACCATGGGAAAGGTATGCGACGCGGCTGGTATCGGGCGGCAGCGCGTCTCGAAGCGGGCCTAGACCGTCGGCGCGATTCTGATAGACCGAATAACCAGACTTAGCACGAATCAGTAGGGGATGGGAATCGCTGCCCACCTGGCCGAGCAGGGTCTTTGCAGGCCAGAGCGGGCGCGATGGGACGATGACTACGACGGCGAACGCTGAGAGCAGCGCCAATCCACAAGCCAAACGCCAAACGGGCATCCGGGTGACCAGCGCTTGCCTTGGGCCAGCGAGGAGTAAGGCCAGGAAAAAGGGATAGAACGGGGTGATGTGCCTGGCAACTGTGGTCATGCCCGCCTTGCTGAAATAGACAACGAGGGCGATGCTGAACAATATAGCCATCAGCAAGCGGGGGAGATGAGACCCGGTAGCGACTGCCGGACTGGTCTTTCGCGTAAAACCTAGAAGAAGCGAAATGACTAGCAACAAGGTGACGCCTATTCCAAGGCCACAAAGTTCCTCCCCCATAAAATCCGGCAAAGAAAACTCGGCACCACTGGGCTCGAAGCAGCGGAAATTCGCCTCGATCCAACTAGCAGGCATGCTCTCTTTAGCGAAGCGATTCCATGCGCTCGCGAAAGGAAAGACAGGTGGGGACAGGTTCTGCAGGATGGTATTGACCGTATTTGTCGCGATGCCCACGAGTGGCTCCACTTGACCTAGTGTCTGGTCTTCCGCCGCTGC
>CAMCYT010000255.1 GCA_945885485.1 Prosthecobacter debontii | reverse complement strand
AAGGACTTTGCCCGTTTTGTCGAGATTGCCACAGGATCGCTTTACGAAGTCATCTCCCAATCCTTCATCGCAAGAAACCAAGGATTTCTGTCTTCTGCAGATTTCCAAATTCTCTATGATGCCGCCGAGGAACAAGGACGGATGCTAAGCGGCCTCCGCCGCTCCCTCCTAGAAGACGTCTAATAACTCTTCTTTTCCATCAACCATCAAGTTCTTCTTCTCTTCTTCCCATCAACCCTAGACCATCAACTAAACAACCAACCAACCAACCAACTTGCTCCGAGTCGAAAATCTCCACGTCTCCTACGGTGCCATCAAAGCTCTTCACGGCGTTAGCCTGAAAGTGCCGCCGGGAAGTATTGTGACTTTGATCGGAGCGAACGGCGCTGGGAAATCCACAACGTTACGGGCGCTCTCGGGGTTGGTTAAATCCGCAGGTGGTTCAATCCTCTACGATGGCAAGGACATCAAAAAAATGTCTGCTCACAAGATCGTTGCTGAGGGTCTCTGTCATGTTCCTGAAGGGAGGATGATCTTCGCAAATCTAACCGTTCATGAAAACCTGCTGATGGGTGCATACCTCCAACGCGATCGCAAGTGGATCGCTGAGCAAACGGAATACGTTTTCACGCTCTTCCCTCGTTTGAAAGAACGTGAGAGCCAGTCTGCGAGCACGCTTTCCGGAGGCGAGCAACAGATGCTTGCTATCGGCCGCGCATTACTCAGCAAGCCAAAGTTTCTGATGCTCGATGAGCCTTCACTCGGCATCGCGCCGTTGTTAGTGAAATCCATTTTCGAGCGCATCGTAGAGATCAACCGCGAGCAGGGACTCACTATCCTACTCGTCGAGCAGAACGCCAATCTCGCCCTAGACATTTCATCCTACGCATACGTTTTAGAAACAGGAAAAGTCCTGCTCGAAGGTCCCTCCGCCGAGCTCAAAGCAAATCCCGAAGTCCAAGCGGCATACCTTGGCACGTAACGCCCTATTTCGAAGCCGCCGCTGAACTAATTTTACCCCACGAAGCCGATCGAATTCCTTCCTGATCTATTTTCAGCGTAAAATCCCATTGTAGGTGCCAACGATATTCATAGGCCTCCAAACCGAGTAAGCCAGTTGATCACCACCTGCCCGGCGAGCGAGATTTGAGACTAAACTCGTGATCCATGGATCGTCGGATTTTGGAACGGGCGAGAGTTCAAAAGTCGCGGGAATCGTTAGGGTGTATGCACCTTCAGAATGAACTTCTGCATTCACTAAGCATAGCGCAACCGTCATCACACAAATCGAAACGGATGTTTTCATGAATCGGTAGTGTAGCGTGATGTCGCAAGAGGTTTGTAAATTAGTGGTAAATTCTCATGGAGAGCTCCATGATCCGGTCAGTCTATTTTCCGCTCCATCCCCCGCCAAGAGCTTTGGCGAGAGCGGCGAGAGTGATGCGTTGTTGGGCTTCTAGCTGGCTGAGCGCGAGCTGGATCTGGAGGGTGCCGCGCTCGGCATCGACGACTTCAAAATAGTTGGTAAGACCTTTATCAAAACGATCTTTGGAAAGTGTTAGAGTTTCCTGCGAACTGGCCTGTGCGAGTTCGAGAGCCGCTCTAGATTTTGCCAAGCCTTTCAGATCGACCATCGCATCTTCCACTTCACGGAGGGCAATCAGCAGGGATTGCCGATAGCTTGCAAGTGCTTCTTCATAACGACTCTGTGCGGCTCGATAGTTTGCTTTGTTTGCGCCTGCATCGATGAGTGGCAATGCGACACCGGCACCGATGGCGAGGACTCGGTTTTGCCAGTTCAAAAACTGCGAGACATCGGTGGATTCAAATCCGCCACCAGCGGAGAGCGAGAAATTCGGATAGAACGCAGCTTCCGCGACGCCGATTTTTGCGTTCGCGGCGCGGAGTTCTTGCTCAGCAGCGCGCACATCGGGGCGGCGCAACAAGACCGCGGCGGGAAGGCCGGGACGGATGTTAGGTAGTGAACGATTTGATTCTGCGTGGGAAACGGCAAAATCTGCCGGAGGTTTCCCACAGAGCACGGCAAGCGCATTTTCTGCAGCCCCACGTTGGCGTTCGACGGTACTGATGTCGTTATTCACAAGCTCCAGTTCTGTCTTGGCTCGGCTGGTGGTGATGCCGTCTGTGAGACCTGCATCGGCTCTGGATTTTTGAATGTCGAGATAGTCTTGGCGGGTTTTGAGGGTGCTTTTTAAAACGCTGTGTTGGGCGTCCAATCCTCGAAGCAAAAAGTATTGCCGGGCGACTTCGGCAGCGAGACCAAGGCGCTGGGAATCGAACAAGGCTTGCGCGGCTGCGGCCTCGGCAGATGAGGCTTCGATGGCGCGCTTGTTGCGGCCCCAGAGATCGGGATCATAGGCGAGGTCGAATGTACTACGGTAGTGCTGTGACTCGAGATCGACACTCGCCCCAGGTGGTAGATTTCTCTGCAACACATCCGCGGAACTGCGAGAGGCATTTGTGGAACCTGTTAGATCGAGCGAAGGAAAAAGTCTTGCGCGATCGACGCCGACGAGTGCGCGTGCGGTATCGACCCGGGCTTTACCTGCAGCGAGGTCGTTGTTTACGGCGAGCGCGCGATCGACGAGTCGATTCAATTCAGGATCATTGAAAAGTTTCCACCAGTTATCAGGAAGATGGGTTTCCGCAGTGGATTTGGATGCTTTCCATTTCAAGCCACCAGAATCGTCCGGGAGCTTGAAGTCCGGTCCGAGCATACAGGACCCGAACAATAAAGAGGCAGGTAATACGAGAATACGCGCATTCATGGTTTCTTATGGCGGTCAGGAGCTTCGATATATACGTCCACTTGCTGGCCAACATAAAGCGGAGGTTCGCTCGGACGGGTAAGGGAGTAGATGACTTGCAGAACCCGGGTGTCAACCCGCTCAGTGCTAGATCCTGTTAGAGAAACTTTGGGAATTACGTAGGGCTCTACGCGAATAAACTCCAGCGGGAAAGTGACAGTGGGATCGCCCTTCAAATAGCCATAGGCTTTCTGGCCGGCGCGTATACGAATGGCGTTCTGTTCGTCGATGTCAGCCCGGACTTGAAGGCGGTCGATATCACCGAGAATCATTGCCGGAGTCTTAGGTGATGTGGCGGCGTATTCACCAGCATGAGCGGTGACTTGAATGATCGTGCCGTCTCGCGGAGCGCAAACAGTTAGACGCTCAATCAATAATGAAATTCGTTTAAGCGATGTTTCCGAAGCTGCTAGCTGTGCTTTGGCTGCGGTGAGTTGCGCCTGAGCGACGGCGACATCCTGCTTACGGTTTTCAAGATCATCCCGGCTAACCGCGCGGCTGTCGGTCACCGAAGTGAGCCGCTCAAGTTGAGATTCGAGCTTGGCGAGCTGTGCTTCACTGACGCTGATTTGAGCTTGGGAAATTTTCTGTTGCGCCTTAATGGAAAGCTCCTCGGCACGCAGATCGCGATCATCTAACTTGAGCAGGACCTGGTCTTTCTGAACCTTGTCGTTTACCTTAACCAGAACCTCGGTGATTA
>CAMCYT010000254.1 GCA_945885485.1 Prosthecobacter debontii | reverse complement strand
ACCGCAAAGGCGAGATGACCGGAATCCTCATCGACCTCACGGAGGCGAAAATCATCTCCTGCGGCGCGAAAAATCTCTACTCTCTCGTAAAACCACCCGAGATCAAGCCCAAGGCTGAAACCAAAAAAGCCACACCCGAGAAATCCACCCCAGCGAAATCCGCTCCAGCCAAACCCGCACCCAAAGGCTCGCTCACCGGCTCGATCAAATTCCTCCCCAACGGCCACGCCTTCTTCTACCCCATCATCGGCGATGCCGAAAACGAAACCGCTGGCATCGATTTCAAAATCCACTCACGCATTTTCATCCCACGCGATAAAACCCTGACATCTCTCGACGGCGACAGCATTCGCATCAAAACCTCCGCACCATCCTCCAAACCCCGCCAGCGCGGCCCCGTCCCAGACGATCAGGAAATGCGCGGCGAAGTCATCGAAATCCTTTCCCGCCGCTCCGGACGCATCGTCGGAGTTTACCGCAAGAAAGCGAACTTCGCATGGGTCGAAACCGATGACAAAGCCCTCGAAGGTCGCATCAACATCACCGGCGACACCACCGCAGAACCCGGCCAAATGGTCGTGGTCGATCTCGAAAGCTGGGCAAACGCAAACACCGATCCCATCGGCCGCGTCATCGAAGTCCTCGGCTGGCCTGGCGACGCCGGAGTCGACATCCTCTCCACCATCGCCCGTTACGGCCTACGCACCTCCTTTCCCGAAGACGTCCTCCGCGAAGCCCGCGCCGTTCCAGAAGAAATCCCCGCAGCGGAAATCGCACGCCGTCGCGATCATCGCGACAAACTCGTCATCACCATCGACCCCGCCGATGCGAAAGACCATGACGATGCAATCTTCATCGCCAAAACCAAAAGCGGTGGTTGGTTGTTAGAAGTCCACATCGCCGATGTCTCCCACTACATCAAACCCGGCGCACCTATGGACAAGGAAGCCGTCGAGCGAGGCAACTCCACTTACTTGGTCGACCGAGTTCTACCCATGCTTCCCACCGAGCTCTCTAACGGAATCTGCTCGCTCAAGCCAAACGTAGATCGCCTCACCAAATGCGCGATCATGGAAATTTCAGACGACGGCCATATCCTCAACACCAAGTTCGTCGATGCCGTGATCCATTCCCGCGCCAAGCTTTCCTACGAACAAGCCCAAGCCATTCTCGACGGTAAACCCGCCCCCGAAGGTTCCGATCCCACGCTTTCCGGCTCAGTCAAAGAAGCATGGAAAATGGCTTCGTTGCTGCGCAAAAATCGTTTCTTAAACGGCGCGCTGGATCTAGAAATGCCTGAGATTATAATCAAACTCGATGAAAACGGCCGCGCTTGCGATGCCCATCAGGTCATCCACACCTCGTCTCATCAACTCATCGAAGAATGTATGCTCATTGCCAACCAAGCGGTTGCAAAAATCCTCCGCGAGCGCTCAAAGCCATCGATCTTCCGCATCCACGAAGATCCCGATCCATCACGTTTGGATGACTACGCGGAAACCGCCAAACAACACGGCTACCAACCCGGAGATCTCACCAACCGCTCCCACATCCAAGCCCTGTTAGATTCTTCCAAAGGCACCGCCGAGGAACACACAATCAAACTCGGCCTACTGAAATCCCTCAAACGCGCCGCCTACGCCGCCGATCCCATCGGCCACTACGGTCTCGCGAAAACTGACTACACCCATTTCACCTCGCCCATACGCCGCTACGCCGACCTCATCGTGCATCGCTCGCTGCAACCGTTTCTCGATAATGCACCGAAGGACACGGATCGTACCCCATCGCAAGCCGATCTCCGCGATATCGCCCGCCACATTTCCGATACCGAACGCACCTCCGCGGAAGCGGAATCCGAGACCAAACAAATCAAACTGCTCGAATACCTCGAACTCATCGCCTCCACCGACCAATCCAAAAACGATGGTGAGCAAACCACTTTCGACGGCGTCATCACTGATGTCCGCGCGATGGGCCTGATGGTTGAAATTCCAGAGATGAGCATCCGTGGCGTCGTCAAACGCGAAGACCTCCCCCGCTCCACCAACTGGCGCTTCGAAGAACACAACAAAGCATGGACCTCCTTCGATGGCCGCCGCCTCGCCCTCGGCATGAAACTTCCGCTCCGCATCGTTTCCATCGATAAAATCAAACGCTTCGTCGATTTCGCCGTCGCCGGCCCACCAACCACCGAAGGCGTAAAAATGCCTGTTAGATCCGCGCCTCCTGGCGGCTTTAAAGCCAACAAAGGCCACAGTTCCAAAAAACCATCCCCAAAACCCGCCTCCCACGCAGGCCCCCAGAAAAACACCCACCGCCCCTCAAAAGGCGCCGGCAACAAACGCAAGAAGCGCAGATAGGCTATCTTTTTCTTCATTCAAAAATCCACAAAGCAGAGCGAGCGCTAGCGAACCTAATATAATTCGACGAAGTCCTTACTTCGCTTGGACGGAGTGAAACGAAGTCAATCAACAATCGTCAATCGTCAATTTTTTTGGGCCAACCAAACTGTACCGCCCCATGATTGATTGACGATTGATGAATTACGATTGTTGATTTTTGATTTAAAATTCACTCTTCAACCTTCATCATTCACTATCCACTAACTCCCCCTCTGCTCAGAAGGCCTCCATCCCACCCACTTTTTATAAGTATTCGAGAAAGTAGACACGCTTTCAAAGCCCACCTCCCTTGCGATATATTCCACCTTGTCATCCGTGACCGACAACAAATGCTGCGCCTTGTGGAGTCGTAAAAACGTCAGGTGCTGCATCGGGCTCCGACCCAATTCTTTCTGACACACCCTGCGCAAATGTTCGCCACTCATGTGAGCGAGCTTCGCAATTTCAGCCAACGACCAATTTCGCGAGAGTTGTGCCTCAACCTTTCTCCAAACCTCCCACAAACGTGGATCTTGACGATGAGGTTGCGCAAAGCGCACGACGTAACGATGAATCAATTCACTCCAATGATGCAGAAATGCAGGCGCTGCCTCACCACCAGCTTCCAAATACAAACCCTCAATTGCCGACTGCAAAGACGCGCTGGCATACGATCCGATCACTGGCGATTCCGACGAAATGATCGGATGCACCTCACGCGACTCATCGTAACGCACCCAAGCGAATTTCCACGGTTTACTGGGCAAGCACCTCATGGCATTCATCATAAACGGCGGCTGCAAACACGCCTGATTCGCGCGAATTTTTTTCCATCCTCCGTCCACCAAGACCACCCCTTCCCCCTCGATACACGCAATCATATACGTCCCACCCAAATTCATACGCACAATCTCAAACGGAGCAACTGCCTCCATCACACCAACGTGCGAAATATGATGTTGCTGCAACAACTGGCAATAATTGCCCTTATCCAACCAGGATCTCGAATCCGCGACATCGGCACGAACCACCCGGTAACGGGTCTTGCCACCAAACACCTGAATATCCCGCCCAGGGATGATGTCGTTTTTCTTACTCAAACCAAGGGGAGTTCAATCCTTTCTCCCACCCACGTCAACTACTTGGGAGCGC
>CAMCYT010000253.1 GCA_945885485.1 Prosthecobacter debontii | reverse complement strand
TTGGCCGCTGAGAACCGCGTTCCACAAGTCGCGGAAAAACTCTGGAGGGTGATAGCCCGAATTAATGATGCGGTGATTCTGACCGAGCAACTCCTCGCGGGTATACTTGGACATCTCGCAGAACTTGCCGTTAGCGTAGGTGATGGTTCCGTCCGTGTCGGTGATGGAAACCAAAGAGTGCTCATCGAGCGCGGCTTTGAAATCGGTGAGTGAGGCGTTAGCTGTTTGGAGTTCGGCGGTGCGCTCTTCCACCCGTCTTTCAAGATCTGTGTTGAGTTGGAGAATTTTTCCCTCTATTTTTTGACGTTCGATGGCGATGCGCACCACGTTCACCGTTCGCTCGATGATTTCCATATCGGCAGCAGCGAGCGAACGCGGCTCCTGATAATAAATAGAAAAGGTTGCAAGGATTTTCCCTTGGCTGCGGATGGGTGTGGACCAGCAGTCATGCAGGCCGTGCTTGAGGGCGAGCTCGCGATAATCAGCCCACAGTGGATTGCTGTCGATGTCCAAGACGATGACTTGCTGGTCCTCCTGCGCCGCCGTGCCGATGGCAATGCCGTTAATCGCACGGTTATATTCCGGCGGCAGACTGGGAGCTGCACCGAGCCGCAGGTGTATGCCATCGGCATCGAGAATAAGTATCGAACAAAGCGCCCCGGGGAGTTGCGTTTCTAGACCGAGCATCAAATTATCTAACACTTGGCTTGGTGATTTCGTGCCGACGATCGATTCCAAGGCGCATTTTTCCCAAGCCAACAAACGCTGCGCCTGTTTGCGTACGGTGATGTCGGTGTGGGCAACGATAGCACCTCCATTTTTCCCGGCTAAAGGGATGACTTCCATTTTAAACCAGCTAACATGTTCGGGTGTGTTGCACGGATATTCCATGTTGAAGTGCGTTTCTATTCCCGACAACACAGCCTCCACTCCGTCGCTGGCAGACTTGGCGTAAGCATCAGCATCGAGGCTGGCCGCGCGGCAGATGTTCAGATAGTTGCAACCCACACCCGTATTTTCTCCGTTGGGGCTGCCGTTTTCACGTCCGTAGCGGAGCCAAGGTTGATTCACGGAAAGGATCGTTCCTGTTTTATCCAAAACTGCGATGTGTGCTGGGAGAGAATTTAGAATATCCAGTTGAAAAGCATCCTTCAACCGCAGTTCGTCCTCCATCTGAACGCGCTTGGTGATGTCGAAGCCGACCCCGACCAAGCCGGTTATTTCATGGGCGCTGCTCTGGATGGGCACTTTACTGACTAACAAAACCTGTGGGTCGCCATTCTTCAAATAGGACTTTTGTTCCTTATCCAGTGAGTGATGGCCCATAAGGACCTCCAGTTCGTCGTTGCGGTATTCGCCGGCGATTTTTGGAGGGAAGAAGTCGGCATCGGTCTTGCCTATCAAGAGTTCTGGGGAATCCACTCCTATTGCCCTCGCGTAGGCAGCGTTGGCTAACAGGAATCGGCTTTCGCGGTCTTTCACAAAAACCAAACTAGGCAATAAGTCCACGAGCGTGCGCAGCAGATTGCGTTCTGCATCCAATGACTCTTGCGTTCGCTTTCTCTCGCTAATGTCGCTCAGCGCTAGACGGATTTCCGATATACCATCGGCATTCACGGCGGCGGCGAGCGTTAGATGCACCCAGATCTGCGATCCGTCGTTTCGCGTCATCCGCAGTTCGCATGACTGTGTTTTTCGAGTCTCAAGAAGTTGATTTTGAGCTAGGTAGTAGATATCCTGATCCTCAAGTGGGATAAGGTTAGTGATCGGCTTTTGGATTATCTTGCTCCGGTTGACTCCCAGCAGGATGACGGAGCTAAGGTTGATTTGCTGGATCAGATTTGACTCATTGACGGTCACATAGCCCATGGGAGCTAGTTCATAGAGATCGAAAAAACGTGCGTGCGAGGTCTCTAGTTCTTCATGGATCCGCCGCAGTTCTTCGTTCTGCATCTCCAGTTGGATTTGATGGACGCGCAGTTCATGGAGTATCGATTCAGTGGACTCCGGCGTCTGCGGTTTCAACATTTCCGGTGCAGCCAAGGTTTTTTTCCGGTAGGCTTCTTCGGCTTGCTGGCGTATCTCCGCCTTCTTGGAATATGACTGCGGAGGGTTCATGATTTATTTTTTAGAAACCACCCTTTCGGTCGTTGCAATCGCATAGGTTTCCCCGGCTTCGTTGATTAATGCGGTAGAAATGAGCGAGATATCGACCAGCTTGCCGTCCTTGGCTAAGTGCTGGGTGATGGATGGCGTCAGGATTTCCGCCTTGCTGAGCGAAACCAAGTCGGCAGCTGCATGTTTGCGATGTTGAGCTGGGATTCGTTCGGTAGCATTCATGCCCAACGCCTCAGCTTCGCTCCAGCCATAGATTCGTACCGCTGCTGGGTTCCATGCCATGATTTTGCCGTTCATATCCTGCACGGTGATGGCGTCGTAGGAGTCGCGAACGACCACTGCCAAGCGGAGATGTTGATTGAGCATTTGAAGTAGTTGTTCGCGAGCGTTCACGATCTCGGTGATGTCGATGAATGAGATTACAGCACCCTCGATCACATTGTCCAAAGTGCGATACGGCTGAATGCGCATGGAATACCATCCACCGGTTGTGGCCTGAACTTCCTTATCCCTGCTAACCAAAGTATCGATCACAGCATGGATGTCTTGAGCAAGTTCGTTGTAACCGATTAGATTGGAAACGATATGGTTCACGGCTCTTCCTAAATCACTCGGAATCAGGTTGATGATCTTGGCCGCGGCGGGGGTAAAGCGGAGGATGGAGAGTTGATGATTCACAAACACGCTGGCGATGCCGGTGCCTGCTATCAAGTTGTTGATGTCGTCATTCACCTTCGCAAAATCCAACACCTTGGATTGCAACTCAGCATTCACCGTTGCTAGTTCCTCGTTTATGGATTGCATCTCCTCTTTGGAAGTTTCCAGTTCTTCGTTGGTGGATTGCAACTCTTCGTTCACTGATTGCAGTTCTTCGTTGAAGGATTTGAATTCTTCGTTGGATCTCTCTAATTCCGAGTGGCTGCTTTCGATCTCATTCTCTTTTGCTCGCAATTCCGCCTGCATCGCCAGTATCTGGTTTTCGTGGCTGCCGGCACCTTTCGCCAGAGTATTGAGCATCTCTGGCGGGCCTTCCGTGATCGGCACATTCTTCAGAATGATCAGATAGAGAGGTGTTGTGGATGATGCGAGTGGGCCGTCTGTTACCGGATGGACGGTCACATCGACCCGGAGCGTGCCGTCATGGGTTTTGATGTGAAGGCCAGTGCATGAAGTGGGTTCTTTGCTGGCCACAGATTTTCGTAGGGATGTGGTTAATCCGGATCTCAGACCTTCTCGTGCCATTTTCAGGATATTGTTGATTCCAGTTTCGCCGGGGGAGGGCTCGAGAAACATCCCAGCGCGTCCATGAAGGTAGAGCAGATCGCCCCGATCATTGACGAGTGCAGCCATCGGCGTGATCTCTCTCAAGATTGCCTGTTCTGCCATTTCGCGCAGGGATGTTTTTTTTGACGATAACGTCAGTGATGCTCCGATCTGTCTTGGTATGTCTTTTAA
>CAMCYT010000252.1 GCA_945885485.1 Prosthecobacter debontii | reverse complement strand
AGCCGAACACCCGCAACAACGACCCGGCTACCAACTCATCGGCTTCTGCGATCAAATGCCCTCCGCCTACGCCTGCGCCGACCTCGCCGTCGCCCGCTCCGGCGCATCCACTCTAACAGAAATTTGCCTCGCCGGCCTGCCCTCCGTCCTTGTCCCCTTCCCCTACGCCGCAGACGACCACCAAACCGCCAACGCCAAAGTCTTCGCCGACGCCAACGCCGCTAAACTCATCCAGGAAAAAGAACTCACCCCCGCTTCCCTAGCCGAGCTCCTCTCCCAACTCCTCACCAACCCCGGCGCGCTGAAAAACATGTCCACCGCCGCCAAATCCCTCGCCATTCCAGACGCCGCAGATCATGTCGCTTCCCAAATTTTAAAAGAGATTAGTGAGAGGTGAATGCTTGTGAGGATTTTCTTTCTGAATTTATCCGTGTTCATTTGCCGGAGACGTTGGAGTTTAACTGTCCGGCCATCTACGCTAAGCTTCGATTGTGGTTCCTCTTTTCCCCTTGAAATTTGAGTTTTGGAATTTGAAAATTCCGCTTTCCCATTGCCGAAGCCCGCGAAACCCGCCAACTTCGCGCCTCTAAAATGGCTGCAAACGAAACAACACGGGACCTGACCGATCTCTCCAAACCGCTCAACATCCACCTCATCGGCGTCGCCGGCTCGGGCATGAGCGGGCTCGCCCTACTCCTGCTTGGCATGGGTCACAAGGTTTCCGGATGCGATCGTGTCACCACCTCGGAAACCGATCGCATGCAAAAGCTCGGTCTGAAATTCTCTTGTCCACAAACAGCAGACTCCGTGAACGGCGCCGAGCTCGTGGTTTATTCCTCCGCCATCAATTCAGCCAATCCAGCTTTCGCCGCAGCGAAACAAACTAACATCCCGATGATTCGCCGTGCGGAATGCCTTGCTGCCATTCTTCACACCAAAGCGGGTATCGTCATTTCCGGAACCCACGGCAAAACCACCACCTCATCGATGACCGCTCACTTGCTCCGCGAGTGTGGCCAACAACCTTCCTACTACGTCGGTGCGGAAATTCCTATCCTCGGAGCAAACGCGAAATGGGAACCCGAAGGCGAACTGATGGTTGCCGAAGGCGATGAATCCGATGGCACGCTCGCCCTCTACAAACCCCGCCACTCGGTCATCCTCAACATCGAGGCCGAGCATCTTGATTTCTATCGCGACATCGATCATATCAAACAGGTCTTTTCCCAACTCGCCGATCAAACTACTGGAAGTATAGTATATTGTGCGGAAAACCCAGTCGCTCACGAGATCTGTGCGGGACGTATAAACGCGATCTCCTACGGCTGGGAAACGACCGATGACCAGACCAACTACACCGCCTCCGACATCCGCGATCTCAAAGGATCTTCCGCTTTCACCGTAAAGAAAAACAGCAAAGTGCTCGGCGACATCGAACTCGCCATCCCCGGTGAGCACAACATCCTCAACGCCCTCGCTGCCATCGCAGTGGCCGATACCTGCGGCGCAGACTTCTCCCTCATCGCCCGCGCCCTGTCCTCCTTCGCCGGCGCGAAACGCCGTTTCGAAACCAAGTATCTCTCCAAAGAATTCCGCATCGTCGACGACTACGGACACCATCCCACCGAACTAGCCGCGACGATCCAAACCGCGCGTTCTCTTAAGCCATCGCGCCTCGTCGTTCTGTTCCAACCGCATCGCTTCACGCGCACCCAGTTGCTCGCGGACGATTTCGGAAAAGTCCTGCAAGCCGCCGATAAAGTTTTCATCACCGATGTCTATCCGGCTTCAGAGGCGCCGATTCCAGGAGTGAGCGGACAAACCATCGTCGATGCGATGAAAGTCCACGGCGATGTTCCCGCTAAGTTTCTCACCGATATCAACACCGCTCACCACATCGTCGGAAACGCGCTCGAAACTGGCGACCTCCTTATCACACTTGGTGCAGGAAACGTCCACGAAGTCGGAACTCGTATCTGCCGCGATCTGAAAACATTTGAGGAACTCCGCTCTGTCGCGCCTCCGGGTGAAATTCACGGCAAGCTTTACGAGCCGATGCGTAAACATACTACACTCCTAGTAGGTGGTCCCGCGCAATTCTGGTTCGAGCCACAATCCTTTTTCGCCTTCGCCTTCCTCGTTGATTCCTGCCGCGAGCGCGGCCTCCCGATCCGAGTCGTCGGTCGCGGTTCAAACCTACTAGTCAAAGACGGCGGCATCCGCGGCGCAGTGATCCATCCCAACGGCGGTGCGTTTTCCGAACTCAGCATCGACGCCAAAGGTCACGTCACCGCTTGTGTTGGCGTGCGTCTAAAAAAACTCGCCTCCTTCGCAGGTGCTCACGGCATCGGCGGATTTGAGTGGATGGAAGGCATCCCCGGAAACGTCGGCGGCTCGTTACGCATGAACGCTGGAGCGATGGGCATCGATACCTTCGACCAAGTCGTCCGCGTTACCTTCCTCGATGAAGACGGAGTCATCCGCACCCGCGAGCGCGACGAGATCGTTGCAAACTATCGCAACGTCCAAGAGCTGCGCCGCAACTTCGCTCTCCAAGCCGTTTTCAAAGGCAAAACCGACAGTCACGATAACATCAAACAACGTTGGCAGGAATCCCGCGACAAACGCAAGAACTCCCAACCCATCGCCGCTTCCGCTGGCTGCACGTTTAAAAACCCAGAGGAAATTCCCGCAGGTCGCTTGATCGATACACTCGGCCTGAAAGGACAGAGCGTCGGCAACGCCGCCGTCTCCGAAGTCCACGGAAACTTCATCGTCAACAACGGCAAAGCCACCGCCAAAGACATCCTCACCCTCATCGATTCCATCCGCAAAACCGCCAAAGAAAAACACAACATCGATCTAGAAACCGAAGTCAAAATCATCGGAGACGATGATACGTTGTTTTAAATTTCAAATTCCAAATTCTAATTTTCAAGTAAGAACTCACTCTTTTCATAGCACCTGCTTTGCGACCCTCTCCGACCTCTGCGTCTCTGCGGTAAAAATCTTCAAATCTTATGCCACTCTCTAACATCAAAATCGCTGTCCTCATGGGCGGACCTGGTTCTGAACGCCAGGTCTCGCTTGCTTCTGGAAATGCCGTGCTCAATGCCCTACTCTCACTCGGGCTCGATGCCGTTCCAGTCGATGTCACCTCCGCCGAGATCGATTTACCCGAAGGCACCGGCCTGTGCTTCAACTTGATCCACGGAACCTTTGGCGAAGACGGGCAACTCCAAGACATCCTCGACAAAAAAGGCATCCCTTACACCGGAGCCCGCGCGAAATCTTCCCGTATCGCTTTTGACAAGGGCCTCGCCAAACAAGCCTTCCTCGCCGCTGGAGTGCCGACCCCGAAATCTGAACTCATCGATTGCACCAACGGCCCAGTCCTTCCCTCGTTTCCCGCACCGTTCGTGGTCAAACCGCCACGCGAAGGCTCATCGGTCGGAATCGAAATCGTCAAAAACCAAGAAGACGCAGAGGTCGCCATCGCAAAAGCCTCTCAGCATTCCAAAGATCTATTGATCGAAGAATACATTTCCGGATTAGAACTTACCGTTCCAGTGATCGACGGCATTCCCTATCCAGTCATCCACATCGTCCCTCCAGAAGGTTACTATGACATGGCTGCAAAATATCCATGGCTTACAGGCCTGAG
>CAMCYT010000251.1 GCA_945885485.1 Prosthecobacter debontii | reverse complement strand
CATCAAATCACGATATGACGATGGGATAATCTCCAAAACCCCGAGAATGAACGATTCACGTAAAAAATCCGTGCTTCTAAGGCAAAAAAACTCAATCTTTGTGAAGAATTTTTCACAAAATGTCCGCACCCATCCAATTTCTAAATGCTGAAAGCATCCCCACCACCGGTTTTCTTGCGATTCCTGGACGACTCGATTTACAACAACTTCTTCAACTTGAGAAACAATTCCACGGCAGAACCATCACGTTTCTGATCGAAGAGAACGATTCGTTTGACCCCGCCCTCCGCAGTCACATGGAGCGGTCCGAGCGCGGCGCGATGTTTTCCATCAAAGACGAAAAGCCAGGCGCCGCTGGTCAACAACTCGCTGCATACCTCAAAAACGGTGGCGTTCTGTTGTTCGTTCCCGGCCGTTCGAAAGCCCGACCGGCGACACCTATCCACATTCCTTCCACTCATCTCAAAACTCTCGTTTCGCTCCAACTTCCCACCCTCCCCATCGCAATCGATTGCCCACGCGAATCCTGCATGGGAATCGAAAAAATTTCATCACTCCCGCAAGCCGTCTTTTCGGTGGGTCGATTACTGAGTGAAAAAGAAGTCAATCTTCCAAGTTTTCAAGAAAGTCTGTTAGAGGCATTTGAATCAGCTTACAGCACACGCACTATAATTCGCGGATCACTCGCCACAGCTTTGCTGCATGGCCTGAAAAAAAATCCCTCCATCAAACTTATCGATGGCTCCAATGATTCTGATATAACCTATTCTAACATTCTTCCAGCTGCCATCGCGCTTTCCAAATTCATCATAGAAGAAACCGAAAAGCCACGGGTCGCCATCGTTCTTCCTCCCGGCAAGGGCGGCTTAATCGCCAACCTCGCTGTCTTGTTCGCGGGGAAAATCCCAGTGAATCTTAACTTCACCGCTTCCCACGATGCAATCCGCTCCTCCATCCGCCAGTCAGACGTAGATCGCTTCATCACGGCCGATCCCTTTGTCCGTAAGGTCTCCAGCTTCCCATGGCCGCCAAATCGCGACCTTATTTTAATTGAACGCACGCTTCCCGAACTCAAAAAAGAGATCGTCAAATGGGCTTTGATTTCAAAATTCCTACCCGCCGCATGGCTCGCCAAAATCCTCGGCCTCAACAACAGGCGTGATACCGATGAAGCCATCCTGCTGTTCACCTCCGGCTCATCCGGCGAACCCAAAGGTGTGCCGCTTAGCCATCGCAATGTTCTCACAAACGTCCTTCAGTTCGGCTCACGTCTCGATATCAACAGCCATGCATCCATCCTCGGTTGCTTGCCTTTGTTCCATTCTTTCGGCTGCACCGTCACACTTTGGTATCCAGTCATCGAAGGCATCAACCTCATCACTTATCCATCCCCACTCGAAACCAAACGCCTAGCAGAACTCATCTCCATTCACCAAGTAAACGTCCTCCTTGCCACTCCTACCTTCCTGCGTGGCTACATGAAACGCATCGATCCTGCCCAACTTAAATCGCTCGAACTCGTCGTCACCGGTGCAGAGAAACTCCCGCAAAACCTTGCCGATGCGTTTGAGGAAAAATTCGGCGTACGTCCAATGGAAGGCTATGGTCTTACCGAGACATCACCAGCTACTAACGTCAATCTTCCAAACCCCGATGCCAACGCTAACTCCCATTCCCTCCCCGCTCGTCTCAACGGTTCCGTTGGCCAACTCCTTCCCGGCATCGCCATTCGCCTCGCCGATCCAGTCACCAATGCCCCCGTGCCAATCGATCAACCCGGCATTATCATCCTTAAAGGTTCTAACGTTTTCCCTGGTTACCTTCGCGACATCAAACGCAGCAACGAAGTCCTAACACCCGATGGTTGGTTCAAAACGGGCGATGTCGGTTTCCTCGATGCCGATGGTTTCCTCCACATCCAAGGCCGAATCTCCCGCTTCTCAAAAATCGCTGGTGAAATGGTCCCTCACGAAACCTTGGAAGCCGCCATCAACAAAGTCCTCGGACTCGATAGCGAAACCGAACGCAAAATCGCTATTGTGGGAGTTCCTGATGAAAAAAAAGGTGAAGCAATCGTCCTTCTCTCCACCATCGCTGGCCAAGCCCTCGAACAAGAATGCATTGACCTCCGATACAAACTCCTCGACGAAGGCATCACTTCCCTCTGGTGCCCAAGACAAATCATCCCCGTAAAAGATATTCCACTCCTCGCATCCGGAAAACTTGACATCAAAAGCTGCCAAGAACTCGCCAACAGAATTTGATAACGATAGTGATATGATCAGGCTTGGGCAGGCAACTTCCCAATCGCGATTTTCATCTTCTCTAGCCCTTCGATCATCCTTGCTCTTGGACAAGCGAAATTGAATCTCACCCAGCCCGGCCAGCCGAAGAAGGCTCCGTCGGATAAAAACAATCCCGCTTCTTTCTCAAAGAATTCTGCAGGATTTTTCACATTCAATTTCCGTGCATCAATCCATGCCAGATAAGTCGCTTCTGGTGTGTGCACCGATAAACTGTCGCAATCCTCGTTAATGAATCGAACCAGTTCATCGCGATTTTTCGTTAGATAAGAAATCAATTCCTGACGCCATGACTCACCGAGTTTATAGGCAGCTTCCGCAGCGTAGTAGGAAAGCGCATTGATCTCAGCTAACGTGTGTCCTTTGGCGGCGTTGAATTTTCTACGAATCGAATCGTCGGGAATAATTGCAAACGCGTATCCCAAGCCGGCGATATTCCAAGTCTTACTTGGTGAAAGCAGTGTGATCGAGCGAGCAGCAAGTTCCTGTGGAAGTTGCAATGCTGAGAAATGTGGTGTCGATACTTCGTCAAAAATCAGATCGCAATGAATCTCATCGGAGACCAAGACAAGATCGTGCTTCACACAGAACTGCGCGAGTTGGATGACTTCGTCTTTTGAAAAAGCCCGACCCAATGAATTCTGCGGATTGCAGAGCAGGAAGATTTTCGTTTTTTCAGAAACCACGTTTTTCATCGTATCCCAATCAAACTCCCAGCGGCCGCTATTGAACACATGATCAACTGTGAGCAATTTAGCTCCTGCATCCTTGTGGACTCCGAGAAACGGCGGATAAACGGGTGTGCAGGTCATTAACTCTCCACCATCTTCACAGAAAGCCCGCGCCGCGAGTGAGAGTGCCGGAACCAAACCACCGAGATGAATGAGATGATCTGCATTCAAAACCACATGCCGTCGCGTTTGTAAATACTCGCCAATAGCATCGATCAAGCCCACATGAGCCTGTGCGTATCCAAAAACCCCGTGATCAATACGTTTATGCAGCGCGTCTAAAATTACTGGAGCCGAGACGAAATCCATATCCGCCACCCAGAACGGATCGAGCTCCGGCCTACGATCGTATTTAATGCAGCCCGTTCCTTTCCGCGCGACCACTGTATCAAAATCAAAATTCATCACGACAAAACTGCCGCCAACCCAGCCGCTTTGCAACCGCCAAACGAAGATGAAACGATGAATTAGTCGCTTGTTTTGATCAGAATTTCACCGCAGAGACGCAGAGGTCGCAGAGGGAACGCAAAGCCAGCACGATGGAAATATTTAGTTTTAGAGATAACCTCAGATTATACAAATTATGACTTATAGACTATAGGAACACAATAGCCCAACCTCTGCGTTCCC
>CAMCYT010000250.1 GCA_945885485.1 Prosthecobacter debontii | reverse complement strand
GATCGCTGAAGCTTTGTTGTTGTAGGAATTGCGGACATAAGTGAGGACATCGGCCACCTCTTTGTCATTCAGCAAACCGCCGAAGGGAGTCATGGGGACTTTGCCATCGAACTTTTTACCGTTTAATTCCATAGGCCCCATCAAGCCGTAGAGTGTGATTTTGATCAGGCGCTCCGGATCTCCGTGGACGAAAATACTGTCTTGCAACGACGGGTATGCTGGATCCAAACCTTTACCATCAGGTTGGTGACAGGTCGCGCAGTGAGCATCACGGAAATACACCGCATGTCCGGCAAGGAACGAATTTTTCTCCGAATCAGATAGATGCTCTGGTGGTTTTGGAGCTGGATGTTCAATTTGCTCTTTCCCAACTTTCCCTTTCAAGCGATCCTCAGCAGCCGGAATGACTTTTTCGCTCCAAACATCCATACCTTTGGATTTCGCGATGGTCACCACTTCAAGAGCTTCCGCTTTATCATACCAGGTCGCGGCGATTACAGCTTCCAAACGAACTCGACCGTGTTCATCCCCCGCTGCGGTTTTGAGTAAACTCAATGCATCAGGAAATAATTCGAAGTTATAGCGCAACACACGAACCGCCGCCGCACGCACGCGGAAATCTTCGCTCACAATCAATTTTTTCAGTAAGGCGGCATCAACGCGATTGATCGCCCATGTCGTCCACAATGCTTCGAGCATATGATGGCTGTAACGCGGATCTTTCTTATCGAGTGCCACCACCCATTTGGAGAGAGCAGGCAATACTTCATCCGCTTTATGCTCTCTCAGTTCACGACGACTGCGATAGCGACTGCGATATTCCGGAAGCTTAAGATTTTCTAACAAGGTAACGATCGGTGCGCCATCGACTTTTGCCGGTTTCACCAACGGACGAGACGGATAGGTGATTCGGTAGACACGACCGTGCACATGATCGCGGAGTGGATCACGCGCGTTGTGCTGCATGTGACCGATCAATACACTTTGCCAATCGACGATATACAATGAGCCGTCGGGTGCTAATTCAAAATCTGCAGGGCGGAAATTGCCGTAATTGGATTTCAATAATTCCTGCCTGAAAGCGGTTTTGTAACCCGTCCCATCATCTTGGATCGAATGTTGTTTCAATCCCAAATATCCAATGCAGTTTCCAATCAAGAAATCTCCCTGCACTTCATCTGGAAAATGGCGTGAAGAGATAATTTCCAAACCAGAGGTTGGACGAACCGCTTGGCCTTGCGGAATCAAATTTACGGTTGCCGGTGCTTTCTCACCATGCGCGGGTTTCAGCGAGACTGGTAGGTTCCAGTTCCATGGCGGACCTGAAGTATGAATGAAAAAGTCTTGGCCCCACTCATCAAATGCGAAACCCCATGGGTTTGGAATCGAAAGCTGGGAAGTGCGCTCCAGTTTGGTTTTCTGAGGAGACAACCGATAGAATCCACCATCAACTCCACGCACTGCACCGTAAGGCGTTTCCACATTGGAATGCAGGAAAACACCCTCACACATCATGATTCCACCAGATGGATCCGCTACGAATGCACTGACGGCATGGTGGGTATCGTGTGAGTCAAAACCTGTTAGAATAATCTCTTTCGAATCTGCCTTATCATCTCCATCTTTATCAGCTAAGAACACCAAATGTGGCTCTTGAGAAACAAAAACACCACCGGGTGCAAATTCAAAACCAATCGGCAAATTCAAGCCATCCGCAAAAATGATTTCCTTGTCGGCTTTGCCATCATTGTTGGTATCTTCATAGATCAACAATTTATCATTCGGCTTTGCGTCGCCTGGACGATAATGCGGATAACTCGGCATCACCGCCACCCACATCCGACCTTTATTATCGAAGGAAATCTGCATCGGATTGGCGAGGTTTGGAAATTCTTTTTCCGAGGCAAAAAGCTCAACTTTATAGCCCTCTGGAGTAATCATTTCTTTCAACGCTTCACTGCCTTCTTTGTATTCGGGAGTTCCATTTTTCTCGCTCACCTTATAATTCGTTTTCACCTCTGGAAGCTGATGCGTATTCTTGTCCGCCGCAGCGATATCGAAAGTCTTGCCTTGCACAGCCGCCCAGATCGCTTGATCGCGAATCTCCGTCATCTGGCGGTTTTTCTTCTGCTCGTCTGGATAGTTATCCGGACCAAATGGTTTGAAGCGACGTCCATCAACGTGGACTCCGTTAAGCATGCGGTATTCGTTAAACCAGAACCAGTTTTTGTCAGCTACAGCAGCCAATAGCTGTTTGCTCAGAGCCGCTATACCATTCTTAATCACAGCCTTTCCATAAAGTCCCTCAGCAAGTAGTCCGCCTAGGTGAAAATATCCGTTATCGTTCGGTAAAAATCCATTGCGGGTGTATGGCGATTTCAATTGCGAGTAGAGCGCTTTAGTCGGCGTAAAGACATCGATAAACTCAACTTTGTTCCCCGCTGCAACCTCCGCCATCGCCTTTGTGTAAAGCTCAAGGTTCGCATTCTCAGCCTTTCCATTCGGCAAATCACGATTGGCGGATAAATCCTCGAAAGCGATGGGAGAAACCAACACCAACCGCGGCGACGCCACACCGTTGTATTTCTGCGCTTGGGTGTGCTTTACGAAAGCGTCCAACTCACCTTTAAAGTTACTCAAACCAGCTTGTCCATCGAACGATTCGCTGTATCCGAAAAATGCCACCAACACATCCGGCTTGAGATCGGTTAACCACTGATCAGGCGTCGGGTGGAATCCATTACCCGCATGCGCTTTATGTTGAGGATGAAATTTTTCGGCTCCCGGAAACGCCCATTGCGAATTACGTGATGGATGGGGACGGAAACCCGCGGTATCTGCTGGGCGGCATAAATTCCGGATATAGAGATTTTCTGCAGGAAACCACGCATGCAGTAAAACTTCAAAATGCGGGTGATCCACCATCCGTTCGCCAAGACCATTTCCGATCAAAACGATGCGTTCAGCTTTTTTAGGCGTAACCGCCTGCGCAGCTAGGTGGGGGGCACTAATAAGAACCAGTGATAAACTGAGGAGTAGTTTCTTTGACATAAATATTGCGATACAGGCAGTCGATACGTTCCCCGCCCAATGCGTCGATCAAAAAAAATGCGATTTAGGAACTTTCAGTCACCCGCTGGCTTTGTATAAGAGTGTGATGAATCTTCTGAAAATTAGGGTGATCTTCGCCGCCATCTTGATGAGTGGCTGCACGAGCCAACCCATTTTACCCCCTTCCGCCAGTAGCGGAAAGACTGCAAAAGACCGAAATTCCAACTCCCTCCGCCTGCCGCTATCGACCGTTTTCAAGGGAGAATCAAAATTCCAAGCCATCGTCGCCAAAGCTGAACGCGAAAATTGGCGCAGCCTGCCCATCGGCGATCGCACGGTTCGCGTCGCCCGCGAACTCACCGGAACTCCCTACGCCAACTACAGCCTAGAAGTGGACAACCACATCGAATCCCCCGTGGTGAACCTCAACGCCATGGATTGCTGGACCTTTTACGAAAACTCCTTGGCGATCTCGCGCATGCTGGTGGCGAAACCCGGTCCTTACCGACCCGATGACATGCTCCTCATGATCGAAATCGAGCGCTACCGCAACGGCACCTGCACCGGAAGCTACCTCTCGCGCATGCATCACCTCGAAGAGGTATTTTACGACAACCAACGCCGAGGCCTAGCCAGAAACATCACCCC
>CAMCYT010000249.1 GCA_945885485.1 Prosthecobacter debontii | reverse complement strand
GGATATCCGTGAGTTTATCGCGGGAGATGATGGTTACGCACATCTTGAAGCGAGTTGGAGGATTTACGCGCTGCCGAGTCGGAAAATGGTAACGTCGAAAACTTTTGTGGGAAAAGAGCCGATCTCTAAGGAAGATTTCGAAGCGATGGTTGCTGCGCAGTCCAAGCTGTTAGGTCGATTGTCGGATGATATTGCCGGAGCCATTCGGAAAAATCAGTAGTATGGAATTTGAGCTGAATCCTCGTCTTGCTGCAGGTGGTTTTGAAATTGTGCGGCGACTTGGATGTCGGGTGCTGTTGAAGAATGAGGCGAATTTTCCGTGGTTCATTCTTGTTCCGGAAGTGGCGGAAGGGATTGAGGATTTGCATCAGCTTGATGATCAGATGTTTCATGAGGTCACCTTGTTGATTCGGGAGATGTCGGAATTTGTCAGTGGTTATTTCAAACCGGAAAAGCTGAATGTGGCGTGCATTGGAAACATGGTGAGGCAGATGCATATTCATGTGGTCGGGCGTTTCATCGATGATCCGGCCTGGCCTGGCGTGGTTTGGGCGTTTGATGGGAAACTCCGTTACGATGAGACTCGCGCTGAGGAAATCGTCGCTGCGGCGAGGGATTATTTCACAAAACTCTAGGTTTCTCGCTTGGGTTGATTTTTTGGGTTGGTCAACGCGCGGATCGACTGTTTGCTGTGGGCGACGAAATGAAGATTGGCATCGCACAGATCAACGCCGTGATTGGGGATTTCCCGGGAAACGCGAAACGCATTCTCGCGGCATACCGTGAGTGTTTGGAAAAGGGAGCCGATTTAGTGGTGACGCCGGAGATGAGCTTGGTCGGCTATCCTCCGCGCGATCTGGTTTTCAAAAGCCAGTTCGTTCCGAAATGTTTGCAGGCACTCGATTATCTCGCGGATGAAACTAAGGCAGTGCCGCTTTTGGTGGGATATGTCGATTTCCATACGGGTGAGATCGGCAAGCCGTATCGGAACGCTGTGGCGTGGTTGGAAGCGGGGATAATCCGAGAGCGGTTTTTCAAAACCTTGCTGCCGACCTATGATGTATTTGATGAGCGGCGTTACTTTGAGCCGGCGGAGAGTTGCACGCCGTTTGAGTGGAATGGAAAACGGATAGGCGTGACCATTTGTGAAGATATCTGGACCGAAGACTATTTGCAGCGGCCGTTTTACGATCGCGATCCAGTGGCGGAATTGTGCGCGAAGGATGTGGACGTGATTGTGAACCTCAGCGCGTCGCCGTTTCATCTCGGTAAGCCTGTGTGTCGCCGACAAATGCTTTCCGATGTGGCTAAAGATGCGAAGGCGCCGGTGGTTTATTGCAATTCGATGGGCGGAAATGATCAGTTGGTGTTCGATGGACATTCGGTTGTGGTCGATGCAACGGGTGAAGTGATCGCGCAGCTTTCGGGTTTCACCGAAGAATGCCGGGTCGTTGATGTCGCAGTGGGAGGAGAAGTGGAATCGCTAGATACCACGGATGCGGAGCAGCTGTATTCTGCGTTGGTTTTGGGGCTGCGTGATTACGCACAGAAATGCGGATTTTCATCGGTATGTCTTGGTTTAAGTGGTGGAATCGATTCGGCTCTAACAGCCGTGATCGCGGCTGATGCGTTGGGTGCGGAAAATGTGCATGGCTTGACCATGCCGAGTCCTTATTCTTCCTCGGGCAGTGTGAGCGATTCGTTTGACCTCGCGAAAAATCTCGGGATTCGCTGCGATGAGATTTCGATTTCAACCGCGTTTGAATCGGTTAAGAAGACCATGGCTCCCTTGTTTGAAGGTAGACGTGAGGATGTGACCGAGGAAAACATGCAGGCAAGACTGCGTGGCTTGTTGCTGATGGCGTTTTCTAACAAAGACAATCACCTCTTGCTCACCACGGGGAACAAGAGCGAGCTGGCGGTTGGCTATTGCACGATCTATGGTGATATGTGCGGTGGGCTTGCGGTGATTTCTGATTTGCCGAAGACGAAAGTGTTCGAGGTCGCGCGCTGGGTGAACCGAGATCAGGAGCGGATTCCATGGAACACCATAGTCAAGCCACCGAGTGCGGAGCTACGCCCAGATCAGAAAGATCAGGACACTTTGCCGGAATACGATGTCTTGGATCAAATTTTAGAACTCTACGTCGAGCAGCACCTCGGTGCCGAAGAAATCGTGGAGAGGGGATTTGAAGAAACCATGGTGCGCTGGATTCAGCGACGTGTGGATCTTAACGAATGGAAACGCCAGCAGGCCGCGCCGGGGCTTCGCGTGACCTCGAAAGCCTTCGGTATCGGGAGAAGAATGCCGATCGCGCAGCGGTTTGTTTGAATTCTCAACTTGACCTAGTCAAAAGACTAGGTCAAGTTAGCTGTATGCAAGTGGCAATTTCAGAATTTAAAGCGAAGTGCATAGAAATGCTCAAACATACTCAAGCTTCTGGGGAAGAACTTGTTGTGACTCTTCGTGGAAAGCCACTAGTCCGTGTGGTTGGAGTTGGTGGTAAACCACAGCGGGTGTTAGGTGGGCAAAACGGTGTGGTGAGCTTACCTGCAAACCAAGAATCGCTGATTCGCTCGGACTTTGAGAACGACTGGGAATCATGAATCTTTTACTCGATACACATGTCCTGATTTGGGCCGAGTCTAAGGATAGTCAACTGGGTGAAGTCACGCGCCAACTTTTATTAGATGCATCGAACGCTCTTCTTGTGTCGCCTGTGAGCAGTTTAGAAATATCACGCCTCATTTCTTTAGAGCGATTGCATTTCAGTAAATCATTGAATGATTGGTTAAAGGAGGCTCGCCTTCACCTTGGCTTCAAAGATGCCGAATTCACCCACTCCATTGCTATTAGAAGCTACGACTTACTCGATGACTTCCACAAAGATCCGGCTGATCGAATGCTAGTCGCCACGGCCATGGAACTGGATTGTCATCTGTTGACTGCTGACGATTTGATTTTGAACTACCCTCACGTAAAATCCATCGATGCGCGGAATTAGATGGATTTGAATTCGGCATTTGTCTTGGCTGGAAAATTTTAACTGATAGATAAGTGGTCTTATAAATTTCTAAACAAACCATATGAGTGAAGCATTGATAAAACTACAGGAAGCGATGGCTGAGTTCGAATGTCAGACGGGGACCTTGCATCGGGCTGATGGGGAGTGGTTGTATTTGGTGGCGCAGGTGGGAGTGCCGGAGTTTTTGATGGATAAGATTTCCACGATACCGTTTGGAAAAGGGATTGCGGGAGTGGCGGCATCTAGTAAGGAGCCGGTGGAGCTTTGCAATCTTCAGCAAGATCTCGGTGGAGTTGCAAAAGAGGATGCGCGCAAGACGGGTGTTTCGGGTTCGTTGGCGGTGCCGATTTTGGATGATTCGGGAAAGGTTCTTGGGACGCTTGGTGTGGGAAAAATCGTGCCTTATGAGTTTAGCGAAATTGAGAAGGCAAGGCTGACGGAATTGGGTCAGCAGTTTGTGCCTTTGCTATAAGAGGATTGCTGATTGACGATTGATGAATGTTGATTTTTGAATGTTGAAAATTGAACTTTGAAATTTACTCATCCAAATATTTCGCGAGATGCTCACGTAAAGTCGTACGAGCTCGGAACAGCAGGCTTTTGACGGAAGGCACGGAGGTGTTCAGAATGACCGCAATTTCCTCGTAAGGGACGTTTTCGTAGCGGCGTAGCACCACTGCGAGGC
>CAMCYT010000248.1 GCA_945885485.1 Prosthecobacter debontii | reverse complement strand
TGAAATCTCATTTCGACTCATCTTTGGCGAACGATTCCGCACAAATGAAGATTTTGTTAGAAAATTACAAGCCGGTGACCATCGATCTTTCCGCACATCCCATCGACCAACTCGCCGCCGCGACTGCGGTATCGCGGGTGCTGTTGAACCTGGATGAAACGATCACCAAGAATTAAATCTCAAATTCCAAATTTCAAATTACAAACCTGGAGAAACAAAATCCTCCCAATCGCCATGCAATTACCATTCTCTACTCTTACTGACACCCAACGTTCTTTCTCGCGTCGCTGGGTCATGAAAGATTGTGGCCTTAGCTTGGGTTCAATCGCTCTCACAAGCATGCTTGGAAAGGGCACTGCATCTGCCGCACAGGTTCTGGAAAATCCACAATTACCCAAAGCCCCGCATTTTTCAGCGAAGGCTAAGAACGTGATTTTCCTTTTCATGGGTGGCGCGCCAAGCCACATCGATCTTTTCGATAACAAACCCATGTTGCGAAAACTGGACGGCACGAATCCACCGCCTGAATTGTTGAAAGGTTATCAATCCGCTTTCATTCGACCTGAGAATAAACTGTTAGGTTCTAAATTTGGTTTCAAAAATTACGGCAAATGCGGAATGGAAATGGCGGACATTTTGCCACACATCGGTTCGTGCGCGGACGACATCTCGATGATCCGCTCCATGCATACGGATGCGTTCAACCACGCTCCTGCCCAGATTCTGATGTCCACTGGATCCCAGCAGTTCGGAAGACCCTCTCTCGGTTCATGGGTTTCCTATGGTTTAGGTTCGGAAAACCAAAACCTGCCGGGATTCGTGGTTTTATCATCCGGTCTGAAAGGCCCGTCTGGAGGAAATAGCAATTGGTCCTCCGGTTTCCTGCCCAGTGTTCACGATGGCGTGAGCTTCAACTCCACCGGCGAGCCTGTGCTCTATCTTTCCAACCCGAAAGGCATCACCCGCCAGCAACAACGTCAGACGATCGATGCGATCAACTTGCTCAATCACAAACGATTCGAATCGGTCGGCGATCCGGAAATCGCTTCGCGAGTCGCAGCGTTTGAGATGGCATTCCGCATGCAAGATGTCGCGCCAGAAGTGACGGATATTTCCCTAGAGCCAGAGTCGGTACAAAAAATGTATGGTGCTGAGCCTGGGAAACGCTCGTTCGCAAACAACTGCCTGCTGGCTCGTCGGCTCATCGAACGCGGTGTGCGCTTCGTTGAACTTTTTCATGAGTCATGGGATCAACATGGCAATCTAGTAGGCGATTTGAAAAAGAACTGCAAAGATGTCGATCAAGCCTGTGCAGCGTTGATTCAAGATCTCAAACAACGAGGTTTGTTAGATGATACACTCATCGTATGGGGTGGCGAGTTTGGCCGCACGCCTATGGTACAAGGCGGCAACGATGGCCGAGATCATCATCCGAACGCCTTCACAATGTGGATGGCTGGCGGTGGGGTGAAAGGTGGCTGTGAAATCGGAAAAACCGATGAGCTAGGCTTCAATGCGGTGGAAGACAAAGTCCACGTCCACGATCTCAACGCGACGATTCTTCACTTGCTTGGTTTCGATCATACTCAACTGACCTATCGTGCTCAGGGCCGTGACTTCCGTCTCACTGATGTGCATGGGAATGTGGTGAAGAAGATTTTGGTTTAGAATCGCAACGCATGGTAGGGCTGTCTCGCCGAGACAGCCGCATGAAATGAGAAATCAGATGAGATTTCATCAGATATCCGAGAACGTTTCGCTGCGCGCGGCGCCCTCGGCGAGGGCGCCCTACCTTTTTTACAATACCTTATCATCATCTAAGGCTCATCAAGGTGAGGAATATCTTGGCTTGATCCTTTAATAATGTGACTTCAACCTTTCTGAAGTATGCGAATCTCACGTAGAAAATTTCTCGCATTAGGCGGCGCTACGCTTTCATCAGTTGTGACAGCACGCGCAGCTCAGGAAGCTCCTGCTGTCATGGGACAAGGTGATTTCCGCTATCGTGTCGCTCCTGGTTGGGGCGTGCTTGATGAAAAGACTCCAGTGAAGAATTGTCATGGCATCGTCTGCGATGCGGAAGGAAATATCATTCTGCTCACAGATGAAATCTCTAACAATTTCATCGTTTATGATTCATCCGGTAAGCTGCTTCACAAGTGGGGAACAGATTATCCCGGTGCCCATGGACTCTCTTTGGTGAAGGAGGGAGGTAAAGAAGTTCTCTATTTCACCGACCTTGAACTTCACAAGGTTTTCAAAGCTACCACCACAGGCGAAATACTCGATGAATGGGGATTTCCTGAAGCTTCTGGAAAATATACTAAAGCCACACAATACAAGCCGGCATGGACTCTTCATCATCCGGAGGGTGGATTTTACGTACTAGATGGTTACGGCCTCGACTACATCTCACATTATGATGCCAAAGGAAAATATACAGGAATCTTTGGTGGCAAGGAAGGTGGCATCCCTCACTGGGGGCCTCATGGTGGTATCTTAGAAACGACCGAGGCAGGAGAGCACAGTCTGCTCATCGCCATGAGCGATCAGCAGAATCTCCTTCGCCTTGATCTTAAGGGAAAACAGCTCGCCAGCATTCCACTGCCCGGCGGTAATCCGCGTCAGATCGAAAAGCATAAAGGTCACTACTTCATTGCTCATCTCGCTGATAATTGGCCCGCCGACCGCGAGAGTCGCGGTTTCGTCTCCGTGCTCGACTCCGATTTTAAAGTCGTCTCCAACATTGGTGGCAGTCAGCCAGAGTATAACGATGGCGGAAAGCTCCGAAAAATGAAATCCACCTCGGATACTTTCCTTCACCCGCATGATCTCACGATTGGAAAAGATGGCTCGCTTTACGTTGCTCAATTCCTTTCAGGAAATACCTATCCGATTAAATTAGAGAGGATATAAACACATGAAGATGAATAGCTCTTTCGATAAAGAAAAGGTCTGTGCTGATGTTTATGAACGAATCCTAGCACTGGCCGCGGGAGAAATGAACGAGGTGACCTTGATGGCAACGATTGCTTGCGAACTTCATCATGGTTTCCCTTATTACAACTGGACGGGGTTTTATCGGGTGGTTGAGCCTGAAGTCTTAAAAGTCGGCCCTTACCAAGGTGGCCATGGTTGTTTGGTAATTCCGTTTGAGAGAGGAATATGCGGCAGGTGCGCACGGACAGGAAAGACTCTCAACATCGCGGATGTAACCGCGGAGGCGGATCACATTGCATGTTCAGGAACGACCCAATCTGAAATCGTGGTTCCGGTATTCGATGCAAAGGGGCGACTGCGCGCGGTTCTCGATGTGGATTCGGATTCGCCAGCTGCGTTTGATAAGGTGGATGAGAAATTTTTAGAAAAGGTATGTAGTTTATTTCGTGATCCTGAAATAAGGTGGAGTTAGAAAAACAATATGAAATCCATAATCATTGCCTTCCTTGCTAGCGCGGCGTTATTGTCAGCACAACCCATGAAGCCTGAATTTCAATACACGATCTTGATCGCAAAGCCTGCTGCGGATGTCTGGAGCGCGTTGACCGAGAGCAAGAGTATGCCATGGCCTAAGGAATAGGTTATTCGATCAGATGTAGATCCAGTCCCTTGAACTGAGTGAAAGCTTTATCTGCTGTGACAAGTTGGAATCCGGAGTTGATGGCGAAGGCTGCGAGGTAGGCGTCCATCCAAAGTTTTGGAGAAGATGTTTTTCGGAGGGCGAGGGATTTCCATGTTTCCTCTATGCCCGGAGGTTCGTCGGCGAAGGCGATGCGGTCGT
>CAMCYT010000247.1 GCA_945885485.1 Prosthecobacter debontii | reverse complement strand
CGATGAAGCTGAAGCTAACAAGTGCAAGAATCGATCAAAACATGACTGAACCCACGATTGTTATTCATGATAATCCAGTTCTAGCTGATAGTGCGGTAAGTCCAAAAGTTGAGCTCAATCTCATATTGGGGTTGGTTGTCGGGCTTGTGTTTGGCGTGGGTATTGCCTTTTTCCTCGAATACATCGATACCTCGGTGAAGACTTTGGACGATGTGGAGAGTTATCTCCAAGTGCCGGTTTTGGCTGTGATTCCAAGAGATGTAGGAATTCTATTCAAGCAGAATGGCATGAGCCCAGATGCGGAGGCTTACCGAATTTTAAGAACCAACATTGAGTTCAATCGTAAGAATCCTGAAGATAATGCCATCACTGTGGTTTCTGGTGCAGCAGGTGAGGGTAAATCCACAACACTCGTCAACCTTGCATACATCTGCGCACAGGGCGGATACACGACATTGATGATAGATGCTGACCTTAGAAGGCCACGTTTACATACCTATTTTGATATCAATAACTCCGTTGGGTTAACGAATTACCTGACGACGGATATGATGCTAGAGGATGTGATTCTTCAGAGCCCAGTGGATAATCTGTATTTCATGCCTTCTGGAGCTTTGCCTACAGATGCGGCAGGTATTCTCAACTCACGCCGCATGTCTGAACTCATACAAGACGTGAAACAGCGCTTCGATCTCGTCTTGGTGGATAGTCCTCCAATCTTGGGTGTCAGTGACGCCTCGGTTTTGGCGAGTGAGGTAGATCTGACTTTGATTGTTGTTCAGCAGCGGAAACTTCCACGTAAAATGCTGCTTAGGGTTAAACAGGCCGTGGAAAATGTGGGAGGTCATGTTCTCGGCGTTGTCCTTAATAACGTTGATATAAGCAGTGATAGCCAGTATCAATATTATACTAGCTATTACACCTACTATACACCGTCTGAATCCCAAGATGGATCGGCAATCGCTGCCAATAAATCAACTCCAAAAACTCTCGCAACCGTGTCCAAAGAGTCCAAAGATTCCGACTTGTATTAAGTCTTTTTGAGATTAGTTCATTTGATATATTAAGAATCCAAAACCCTTCATTATTATGAAATCATTATTTCAGATCATATTTAGTTTGTTTATTGTGATGGCTCCTTTGATGGCTCAGATCGAAGCAGGGACTTCCGTACAAATCACCATCATGGGTGTTCCTCTTGAAGAGAAAAGTAAAGTTGATGCCATGTATCCTGTTTCTGCTAATGGAATGGTGAATTTACCATACATTGGGTTTTTAAGAGCTGCTGGTTTAGCTCCAGAAGCATTGGCTGCATCGATTCAAAATGCTTACAAAGCCGCAGAAATTTACACAAGCCCGACCATACAAGTTGTCTCCACGGCCGAGGGTGCAGGAGTGAAAAAAGAATTGGTAGTCGTGGGTGGATATGTGCGCCGTCCGGGGCCGGTTGAATATAACAATAATTTGACCATTTATCAGGCGATTCAAAACGCTGGTGGTGCCACGGAGTTCGGCAGTATGAAACGAGTGACTTTGTTTCGTGCGGGTAAGCCAAAGACCTATGATGTGACAGATCCTCAGTTTATGAAGATTCAACTCAAGCCTGATGATACGATTGATGTGCCTCAGAAAAACTGGCGGGGTCAATAATGTGATTTAGACTGATCTTTTAAACTTCGATGAATGTTCAGAACAGATTCTTCTTATGTTCTGTGATGCTTACAGTCTTTGCTTCTGCGGAAACGGTTCCTAAAGCTTTATTGGAGGGTCTTTCTTCTGAGGAATTCAAGCAACGTGAGTTGTCTCAAGTTGAAATTGAAAAATGGGTGGGTGAAAAAGGTTCAGCGGGTGTTGCTGCGATCTATCAAATCTATGTGGGAGCGGATGATCCTGAAGTGCGTAATCGATGTCTCCGCGTTTTACGCATTCAGAGTGAAAAGGATTACATGAATGACGGGCAAGGCTATCTCGGTGTGACGTTAGCTGAGGAGGAACTGGAAGTTGCGGGCGAGGAGAAGCCACGTATAGGAATCCGAATCACTTTTGTGATGCCCGGAAGTCAGGCTGAAATTGCTGGAATTAAAGCCGGAGATATTATCGCCTCTATGGACGGTAAAAAATGGCATGCGCAAGGGGCGATTAATGAATTGATCGAGACAGTTGCTTCATACAAGCCTCTCAGAAAAGTGGTTTTTGAAATCAAAAGACAGGGCGAGGATAAGTTATCGGAAGTGCCAGTGATTTTAGGCAAGCGTCCTGTGGATGATTTGAAGCAAATGTATTATAATCAGTTAGATGATTTAGAAAAAAAGGCTAGGGAGAAGCATTTCGAGGAATGGCTTAAAAAGCTCAAAGCCTAATTTAACGTTGCTTTACACCTATCGTTTATGGGTATGTTTCCAACGCTGTTGGTGTCATAGCTGGATCGAGCTGATTTTTTAATGCTTCGCGAATTGTTTTCAAATTGCGGACAGCTTTAACCTTGATTGATGGCTGATCGTTAACAGAAATTTCAACAGCTTGATCCAGATCGAGAAGTTCGTCGGAGAGAAGGAGTTGAATTCCTTTTGGCACATCGCCTGTGATACGGATTTTCTGGCCATTAATTTCTGCGATAATTTTTTGTTCTTTGGCGGCAGTACCTTTAGGTAATTGGAGCCAATAGAATCTCTCATGTGTGATATCGTCTTGATACCAGATAACTTTTTTAGGCCATGGGTTTCGGGTGTATTTCGCCATCCATGGTAAAGCTTCGGCGTCTTTGCGATTCATCCAGTGTGGGAGTCCTGGGTATATCCGAGACATGTGAGTATAGCCCTCAGGATCTGATTTCTGGAGTTCCAGGATTTCCGCGGATTTCTCAACGGCTACTTTGTTACGGTTCACAGCTGCATCATTGGCTCCCATGAAAATTCCAAACGGCAAATTCCGCAGTCCGAGTAATGAGGCTTCGTTCGGGTGTCCGGCCATCATGGATGCAGCAGCGAAGTGATCCGCCATCCGTGGTGCGACCTGCCAGACGCCATCACCGCCCGCTGAGTAGCCCATGAGGTAAATTTTGTTAGGATCGACGCCACGCAATGCGACCATGTTCTCGATCAGGCGGGAGAACATCGGATCGATGTGTTCTTGGTGCCACATGTTCCATTTATCGGTCGGAGCTCGTGGTGCGACGTAGATACCTTCTTCAGGTTGATAGAGTTGGATTTGGTTTTGCCATTGTTGGGTGTTGATTTCTGCGGGTGCTTCACCGCCGCCGTGCATGGAAATCCAAAGCGAACGTCCCGTTGCCGGTGCTTTTCCGAAGGTTTTTTCTAACCAACGCATGGTCTTATCGCCATGGACGATGGTTTTATCGCTTAGCTCGGTGGCGCGATTTTCTTTTTCTGAAGCAACGATGGAATCATAAGCGTAACGGATCGCGCGCGGGGCGAGTTCTTTGGTAAGCGGGCTCACAGCATCGCTAAAATCGGGAGCTGGTTGGAGATCTTTAGTGCGGACGTCGTAGAGATTGCTATTGGCTTCTTTTGCGATGAAAGGAGCGGTTTCTAGCAGTTTACCTTTGATCTCAAAGCTCAAGCGATAGGACTCGCCGGGTGTGATGGTCATGCGGGCGGTGTCATTTAGATCCGCCGTGCCAGTTTTGGTTTCAAAATCGTTGAGGGGGGAACCGGAGGCGGTGGTGAGCGTGCCTTTCATCATCACTCGATCATCTCCTTCGAAAAATCTAACACCGATGGTTGTTGGAGTGGACGTTGCTTTTGTTTGATAACGAGCCGTGACATTGATTCCGCCCACGCTGGGGTTACGTG
>CAMCYT010000246.1 GCA_945885485.1 Prosthecobacter debontii | reverse complement strand
CAAAGCGTAAGCAGCACTCTGTGTATTCCGTGCATTCCGTGGTTTTGTTATTCCATATTTAAAGAGAATTCCGAGGTAGTAGCGCGCGGTTCAACGCAACAAATTCCAAGCCGTGACCAAGGCTTTCAATCCCGCCATTTCGATGGATGGGTCGACGCCTGCGCCCCAGAGGATGCGGCCGTCTTCGTGTTGGAGTTGGACGTAGGAGGCTGCGCTGGCATCCGAGCCACCACGGACGGCGTGCGAGCGGTAGTCGGTGACTTTGAAATCTTTTAAGCCGACTATCTCCAGTGCGTGCACGAAGGCGTTGATCGGGCCGTTGCCGTCGCCTTCGATTTTCTGGGTTTTGCCATCGATGAAAATCGTCGCGTTGCAATGCACGCTGCCACCGGGTTGATGAACCAACTCGTAGGCGATCAAACCGAGGTGATTTTCTTGGTTCACGAAATGATCGAAAAACGCATCGCGGATTTCATCGACCGTCAGTTCGCGGCCGTGTTGATCGGCGAGATCGTAAATATATTTCCCAACGATGGGATGCATCGACTTCGGTAAGTCGAATCCGTGTTCGCGATCTAACACATATGCGACTCCGCCTTTTCCAGATTGGGAATTGATGCGGATGATCGCCTCGTAGGAGCGACCGATGTCTCGAGGATCGATGGTCAAATAAGGCACGCCCCAAATGAGGTCCGCGTTGTCCTTGGATTCTTTCTGACGACGATCCAGGCCTTTTTTGATCGCGTCTTGATGTGATCCAGAAAACGCAGTGAAAACCAACTCGCCCGCATATGGCTGACGCTCTGGAATCGCGAGGCGGGTGAATTTTTCGTATTTCAAACGGATATCCGTCAGTTCTGAAAAATCCAGTCCAGTAGGAATTCCGTGGCTGTTCATGTTCAACGCGACGGTGACGATATCGAGGTTGCCCGTGCGTTCGCCGTTTCCGAACAGCGTGCCTTCGACGCGATCCGCGCCGGCCATCAAGCCAAGCTCCGTGGCCGCTACTCCCGTGCCTCTATCGTTGTGGGTGTGAAGAGAAATGGTCAGCGCATCGCGTTGATGAAGATTTCTACCCATCCACTCTATCATGTCGGCATGCACGTTGGGCGTGGTCCACTGCACGGTGTCCGGCAGATTGATGATCATTTTTTTCTGCGGGGTCGGCTGCCAAACATCGATGACCGCGTTGCAAACTTCCGCCGCGTAATCGAGTTCCGTATCGGAAAACGATTCCGGAGAATACTGCAACACGACTTCGGTTTGCGGGATGGCGGGGACAAGTTCTTTCACCAACTTCGCGCCTTCGATGGCGATCTGCTTGATCGACTCGCGCGAGGCGTCGCCGAAAGTGACGCGACGCTGCAGCGGCGAGGTGGAGTTGTAAATGTGCACGATCACGCGCTTCGCACCGGCGATGGCCTCGAAGCTGCGGCGAATGAGCTGCTCGCGGGTCTGCACCAAAATCTGGATCGTCACATCTTCGGGAATGCGATTTTCCTCAATCAAGCGACGGCAGAAATTGAATTCCGTATCGGCTGCCGATGGGAACCCGATCTCGATTTCTTTGAATCCGATTTGCACCAAAAGCTCGAAAAATTCCAATTTCTCCTCAATCGACATCGGCTGCGGTAAAGCTTGGTTCCCGTCCCGGAGATCGACCGAACACCAGATCGGGGCGCGGGTGATCATCTGGTCCGGCCAGGTGCGGTCGGGCAGAGAGATCGCCGGAAACGGGCGGTATTTGGAAAGGCTGTTCGGCTTCATGACTTGGACCGCCACAAGCGGCGGGGCGGCAGGTTAGCCAAAACAATGGCGATGTAGCAAGGCTTGCGTCAGCTGAATCCAACAAAGGAAGTATCACTTTCTCCAGATCCAGCGCATCGCTTCCGGAAAAATGGCACCCATGTGTTTGCCACTGTGGCCGCCCTCGCCCCATACGTATTTGTAATCGTATTTCTTGAACTTCAATGCCGCTTCCATGGCCATGTTTCCTAGGGGCCAATTGCCGTGTTCATTGTCCAAATCGTTGATTCCATCCTGGAAAAAACCACGGATGGGCTTGGTTTCGGTTTTCCGGATCATGCCGGGATAGGCATCGCCGCCCCGGATGTTGGTGAACGATCCGATGGATGAAACCACTTTCCTGAACGAATCGGGACGCTGCCATGCGACCGTCCACGCACAGATACCGCCTGAACTAGCACCGCAGATGGCGCGCATTTCGGGGTCTTTGGTCAGGTTATAATCTTTGCCGATGAGCGGCAGGATTTCATCGATGACAAAGTTGGCGTAGTCCGCGGAGAGCGTGTCGTATTCGAAGCTGCGATTGTTGTTTTTCCATGGAGCCTCTGGCTTGGAGTCGCCTTTGTGCCCGGGGTCGATAAAAATTCCGATGACCGGAGGCATTTCCCCAGAGGCGATGAGATTGTCAAAAACGACAGGCACGCGGTAGTCACCCTTCGTATTCACATAGGCATGCCCGTCTTGAAAAACCATCAATGCGGTCTCCTTTTTAGGATCATATTGTGCAGGCACGTAGATGTGCATGCGGCGCTTCGTGCCTTCAAAAACCTTGGAATCTGCGTAGACAAAATCTGTGACCTTGCCCTGCGGCACGCCTTCTTTCACTTTGGAATCGGGCCCGTGAACCGGCTCGGGTGTTTTGGGGAGGAAGAGTTTGGGCGTGAGTTCTTCGGCAAAAAGCGTAGTGACGAGAACGGCGGTCAGCGCGACGAATTTTCCAAAGATCATTGGCAGACGTTAGTGAACTTGCGGAATCTTACAAGTAAGCATAAAACCCTGTTAAGCAATGCCAGCCGATTACCACACGCACACGCCACTTTGCAAACACGCCACCGGCACGCCCGAGGAATACGTGGCCGCTGCGATCGCGGCCGGGCTTACCGAATACGGGATTTCCGATCACGCGCCTTGCCGACCCGAACCATTCGACGACTGGCGGATGTTAGAAAGCGAGCTGCCAGAATATTTCGATTGGATCGCGCGGGCAAAGCAAGCGGCAGAAGATAAGTTAATCATCCGCTCCGGGATGGAGTGCGATTGGTTGAAAGGCTGCGAAAGTTTCATCGAAGAACTCGCGGGAAAAGCGGATTGGGATTATTTGATCGGATCGGTGCATTACCTCGGCGATTGGGATTTCGATAACCCGATCTGGTTGGGGAAATGGGCGCAAACCGATGTCGATGCCGCGTGGAAAACTTATTGGGAAACTTACGCGGAAATGGCGGAGAGCGGGTTGTTCGATATCCTGGCGCATCCGGATCTGATCAAAAAGTTTTCCTACGCACCCGCAGGCGATCTGGATCGATTTTACGATCCGGTGATCGAAGCGATTGCGGCGAACGGATCGGTCATCGAGCTCAACACCGCCGGTCTCCATAAACCCTGCGCAGAAGCCTACCCCGCGCCGCGTTTCCTCGAACTCGCTGCTTCCGCGGGTATAGGGCTGGTGATTTCTTCGGATGCCCACGCGCCGAGTGAAGTAGCCAGGGATTTCGCCAAAGCCCGCCAACTCGCAAAAGCCGCCGGATATAGGGAAACTCAGCTATTTAATAAGCGTAAGCGTATTGGAGAGCCGAGTCTCTGACAGGAGTGCGGGAGCTTGCTCCCGCCTTGCGGTGGACGGAGCTTGCTCCGTCGCGGTTGGGATTTTATCTTCTTATCTTACGCGGCTTCACTAGACCGCGGAGCAAGCTCCTCTCACCCGGCGGAGGCGAGCCTCCGCACTCCGGTGCGCTCGCTCTTACGCAAGGCTCTCCAATAGTCCTTGAGCTTTAAAGTTTAAAATTTAACGTTTCGCCAGAT
>CAMCYT010000245.1 GCA_945885485.1 Prosthecobacter debontii | reverse complement strand
CCCGAGGTTACTTGGCCGATTTATAAAAACGGCACGATTGGAAAAGCGAAAGAAGATCTCGAAACGGTTCAGCGTTCGTTGGATGCGAAGTTAGCAAAAATTTCCGGAAAAGCATGGGTCTCGGTGAATAAGGCCTTAGTTACCCAAGCGAGCTCGGCAATCCCTGTCGTGCCGCTTTACATCTCTCTTCTCTACAAAGCGATGAAAGCAGCAGGCAACCACGAGGACACCATCGAGCAGATGGATCGTTTGCTGCGTGAGCGACTTTACAACGGCCATCCAAAACCCGATGAGGCGGGGCGGATTCGCGTTGATGACTGGGAGATGACTCCTGAAATCCAAAGCTTGGTCGGGAAACGTTGGACTGAAGTGAATACGGAAAACCTTTCCGAGCTCGCTGACTTTGAAGGCTATCAATCGAGTTTCCTTCGCCTGTTCGGCTTCGGTTTGGATGGTGTTGACTACACGGCTGAAAGTGACATCGCCGTTTGCGTTCCGTCATTGGCTTGAGCTGAAAAAGTTAACCGCGAATGGACGCGAATGGACGCGAATTTTATGACTAGTGAACATCTTATATTAACGTTCATTCGCGGTTGAATTCCTAAACTCAAATCATGCCTAACAAATCTTTTCTCCCTGAGCCTTACTCTCACCTCTACCAGATCGCGCCGAAATTTTCGAAGAGCGCGGTTTATATTTCGTGTGAATTTGCCATCGATCAAAGTTTCAAAATTTACTCGGGAGGTTTGGGATTTTTAGCGGGTTCGCACATGCGCTCGGCGGCGCAGATGAAGCAGAATTTGGCAGGGGTCGGGATTCTTTGGACGTATGGTTATTACAATCAGGTCCGTGGAGAAGAGGGCGAGCTTGCGGTACAGTTTAGGAAACAATCCTACTCGTTTCTCCAGGATACGGGGATTCTGTTCACGGTAGATGTTCACGGTCATCCGGTTTGGGTGAAAGTTTACTATCTGCCTGGAGATGTGTTCGGTACAGTGCCGATGTTTTTTCTAACGACCGATATTGAACAAAACGACACACTATCTCGCGCCATCACGCATCGGCTTTACGATAGCGATGAGCTTCGCCGCGTCGCGCAATACATGATTCTTGGGATTGGCAGCGTTAAGCTGTTTGAAGAACTCGGTGTCTCACCCGATATTTGGCATCTGAACGAAGCGCACGGACTTTCCGGTGCGTTTCAGTTGGTGAAAAAATACGGAGGATTGGAGGAGGTGAAGAAACGTTTGGTTTTCACCACGCACACGCCGGAGGAGGCGGGAAATGAGAAACACGATTTCCACTTGCTTCAGAACTTTGGATTTTTCAGCGGCTTAGATGAAGGACAGGTTCGTTATATTGCCGGGGTGGATGACAATGTTTTCAATCACACTCTGGCTGCACTACGAATGGCGAAAAAAGCCAATGGTGTCTCGAAATTGCATGGCGAAGTTTCACGACAGATGTGGAAAAACGCGCCGGGGATTTGCGAGATCACGCACATCACTAATGCGCAGAATAAGAAATATTGGGGGGATCACGGGATCGAAAGCGCACGCGTGAACAAAGATGCGGAGGCGCTCATGCACCGGAAGCGTGAGTTGAAAGAACGCTTGTTCCGTGTGGTCGCGGATCAAACGGGAAAGCTGTTCGATCCTAAAGTGCTAACGATTGTTTGGGCGCGTCGGTTTGCCGGTTACAAGCGTCCGGATCTCATCACGCATGATATGCGCTTGTTCCGTGAAATGCTTAATACCAGCAATTACCCCGTGCAAATGATCTGGGCGGGGAAACCTTATCCCTTCGATTACTCGGCGATCAATACGTTCAATCACCTGATCCAACTCACCAAAGATTATCCGAACGCCACCGTGCTAACCGGTTATGAATTGGAGCTCTCGCGGTTTTTAAAAAATGGAGCAGATATTTGGTTGAACAATCCCGTAGTCACCCGCGAAGCTTCCGGTACCTCCGGCATGACCGCTGCCATGAATGGCGCAGTGAATTTCTCCACCCTCGATGGCTGGGTCTGCGAGTTCGCCAAAGATGGAAAGAACAGTTTTATCATCCAACCCGCTGATCCGCATCTTCCTTGGGAAGAACGCGATAAGCATGACTTGTTAGGTTTTTACTCTAAGCTAAATAACGAGATTCTGCCGCTTTACTACGATGATAGAGCGAAGTGGAACAAGATCGTGATGAAATCGCTGAATGATATCGTGCCGTATTTCGATTCAGATCGAATGGTGACGGAATATTACGAGGTGATGTATCAGTAGCATTCAAAAGAGTTTAACCGCAAATCCGACTTCGCCAAGGCTACGACGGACAGGTGAACGCAAATTTCCGCGAATGAAGAATGGGTTTGAATCACGAAAGGTAGGGTCAACAGGCCTCGGTTGACCGAAGATTTCTTTGATAGGGGATTGGAAGGTGAAGTATGGAGGAAGTGATTAAAACAAGGGGGGCTGCCCTTCCTTGGGTTTTCAGTTGTCATAACGAGAGTTTTGGCAAGAGTGTGCGGCATGATCCGTGTTGAAGTTGTTGGGAGTGTAGTTTCGAAATGGGGTGAAGGTCCGATTTGGTGGGAGGGGAATTTGTATTATGTGGATATCGAGGGGAAGAAGGTTCATTGCTACACGCCTGAGACGGGAGCTGAGAAAAGTTGGGATGTGGGGCGACGGGTGGGGACGGTGGTGCCGCGTTCGAAAGGTGGATTAGTGATTGCGGGGGATGATGGATTTTTGTTTTTGGATACGAAAACCGGTGAGCTGGTGGCGATTGTCGATCCGGAACCGGATAAGGCGGATAATCGCTTCAACGATGGCAAATGCTCGCCGGACGGGCGGTTTTTTGCGGGGACGATCAGTTTGGTAAAAAAGACGGGCGATGCGCGTTTGTATCGGCTCGATCCGGATCTGAGTTTACATGAGGCGTTTGGGCCAGTGACAAATTCTAACGGAATCGTTTGGTCGCAGGATGGGAAAAAGGTTTACTATATCGACACCCCGCGCAAAGAAGTTCTGGCGTTCGATTACTCCGATGGAAATTTGCAAAATCCGCGTTCGGTGGTTTCGACTTCACATTACGAATCCTCGCCAGATGGCATGGCGATCGATGCGGATGACAATCTCTGGATCGCTTTTTGCCATGGGGCCTGCGTGACGTGTTTCGATCCCCGGACGGGCGAGGAGTTGCGGAAAATCGATCTTCCGTGTTTGGAGACGACTGCGTGCGCTTTCGGCGGGCCGAATCTAACCGATTTGTATGTGACGACGGGAATTCATAAATCCGAAGTTGAGGAGCATGCGGGTCGGATCTTGAGAATTGTGGGTCTGGGCGTGAGGGGATTAGCTGCGCATGCGTTTGAAGGTTGATAATTTTTTCCGATGAAACTGATTCTTGCATCCGGTTCACCAAGGCGCAGCGAGTTGCTTGCGGCGGCGGGTGTTGAGTTTGAGGTGATTCCTTCGCCAGCGGAGGAGATTCATGATCCAGCGCTAGGGATGGCGGGGTTGTGTGAGGAAAACGCGCGACTCAAAGCCAGCGCGGTGGCGATCCATCATCCGGACGCGGTGGTGATTGGAGCGGATACTTTGGTGTTCTTGGATGGAGAGCCGCTGGGGAAACCCAAAGACATTGCGGAGGCGGAAAGCATGCTGCGTCGGTTGTCGGGAAAGAAGAATCAGGTCTGCACGGGGGTTTGCATCATGGGGCCGGGCGAGAAAGTGACTTTGTTGCATGCGGTGACTGATGTTTTTTTCCGAGAGCTCGATGACGAAACCTTGTTTGCGTATTTGGCGAAGACTCAACCGCTGGATAAAGCTGGGGCTTATGGGATACAGGATTGTGGGGAA
>CAMCYT010000244.1 GCA_945885485.1 Prosthecobacter debontii | reverse complement strand
GAACAACGCCCCGCTCGCGCCTTTCGGTTAGAAGATGAAAACTACGTCCTCATCACCGCACAACCAGACGCCGACCTCGAATGGCTCGCCGCTCTGACCAATGAAGACGTCGAGAAAATCCAAGAAACCGAGGAAACCAACCTCCTCGAAACCCGCCCCTTCCGTTTCCATTGCGGCTGCACTTTAGATCGAATCCTCCCCATCCTCGGCGGCTGGCGCGAAAAACCCGACGTACTCTTCCACGACGCCAACCACATCACCGTCCAATGCCCCCGCTGCGCCGCCAACTACATCGTTACGCGGGACATGCTGTAGTCCAAAAAAGGTAGGGTCGAGCGGCCCGCTCGACCGTAGAATTGAAAAATAGGTCTCATAAGTCCTATATGAGCTATTTATCATCCCTAGACCCTCTGTTCAAAAAAACTTGAACAAATCCCACGACCCCCTATTCATGGGGGCGTGGATTCACCCGTCTCCAAAACCCAGAGCGAAAACCTCAGCTTCATTCAGCAACAGGTGGTGGACTTTTTTGTCGATGGCGTGCGTGTCCTCGGACTACCCCGCTCTATAGGAGAAATTTACGGCTTACTTTTCATCTCGTCCGAACCTCTTTCATTGGATGACCTTGTTCAAAAACTCGATATTTCCAAAGGCTCGGCCAGCCAAGGCCTACGCACCTTAAAAACCCTCGGTGCCGTCCGCGAGGCTGAAAAAATCAACGATCGCCGCACCTACTACGAACCCGCCATCGAACTAAAACGCCTCGTCGGCGGTTTCATCCGCGAGCAAATCCGCCCTCACCTCGACAGCGGAAAATCCAAACTTCAACAGCTCAATGAAACTGCTGCACTCAGCAACGATCCAACCGAGCGTGCGTTCTTTAACGAGCGACTCGAACGTCTCGAATCATGGATGAAACGCGGCAGACAAGTCCTGCCCATACTCCAAAAAATCCTCGGCTAATGATCACAGCAACCACCACATCACCTGAATGGTTCTGCGTTCGCACCCAAACCAAGCGCGAACACATCGCTGCCAAGCACCTCCGTGAATTGGAAGGTATCGAAGTCTTCTGCCCTCGCATCAAATATCGCAAAGCCACCCGCCGTGGGAAAATCTGGTGGCTCGAACCTCTCTTCCCCGGCTACATCCTCGCCAAATTCGACCTCCAAAACATGGAGCGCGCAGTCACCTTCTGCCAAGGCGTCCGCGGACTCGTCCGCTTCGGCTCGGAAATCCCTCACGTCCCGGAAACTTTCGTCACTTCGCTCATCGAGCAAGTCCGCCTTCAATCCAGCGACGATCAAGAGCTCATCACCGTCTCCCCCAACCTCGCCATCGGCGATGAAGTAGAAATCGCAAACGGCCCTTTCCAAGGCATGATAGGCACCATCCAAGAAGTCGCCCCCGCCACGGAACGCGTCAAAATCCTCCTCGAATTTCTCGGCCAAATCCAACCTGTCAGCCTCGACCTCTTCTCCATCCTCCTCCCCAACAAACCCATCCCAGTCTTCTAACAACCCGCCCCACCTATTCCTAGGGCAACCCAATCACCCCATATCCACCCTCACAGGTTTTCTTTCCAAATCGAAAGAATCGACCAAGGGCGGCAGCGTGCGAGTTTTAAACTTCAAACTTTAAATTCCAAACCTCAAAAAAGAACAAGAGCTCTTCAATCACCTCTTCATTCAAAAATCCAAAATCAACAATCATCAATCGTCAATCCATCCCCCCTAACTCCGCGTCCCTCTGCGACCTCTGCGGCTCTGCGGTGAAACTCTTCCCTCTCTTCAGTCTATGAAAATTTTTATTACGGGCCATCGCGGCATGGTCGGCTCTGCCCTCCTTCGCCGCGCCACCGCTCTCAACATCGAGACCCTCACCGCCTCCCGCTCCCATCTCGACCTCACCTCGCAGCGGGATGTGTTTGATTTTCTTGAGCAAAACGCACCGGACACCGTCATCATTGCCGCGGCAAAGGTCGGTGGCATCCATGCAAACTCCACCTATCCGGCCGATTTCATCTACGAAAATCTCGCCATCGCCACCAACCTCATCGAGGGCTCCCGCCATGCCAAAATCCCACGCGTGCTCTTCCTCGGTTCCTCCTGCATCTATCCGAAAATGGCCCCCCAACCCATGCCGGAGAGCTGCCTGCTCACCTCCCCGTTAGAAACCACCAACGAAGCCTACGCCATCGCAAAAATCGCCGGCCTCAAAATGTGCCAGCACTATCGCGCCCAACACGGCCTGCTCTACCACTCCGCTATGCCCACCAACCTCTACGGACCCGGCGATAACTACCACGCGGAAAACTCCCACGTGATACCCGCGCTGATTCGCCGTTTCCACGAGGCGAAGGAAGCCAACGACCCATCCGTCACCATCTGGGGAACCGGCACACCCCACCGCGAATTCCTCCACACCGACGACCTCGCAGATGCCTGCTTCCACCTCCTCGCCCTCGAAAACCCACCCGACTGGGTCAACGTCGGAACCGGCACCGATCTCTCCATCCTCGACCTCGCCAAACTCATCGCCCATACCATCGGCTACACCGGTCAAATTCTAACCGACCCCACCAAACCCGACGGCACCCCGAAAAAACTCCTCGATATCTCCCTCATCCAATCCACCGACTGGTCCCCAAAAATCCCCTTCGAAAAAGGCCTCGCAGGAGCTTATGAGGATTTCCTTGCCTCACTAGAAAACGGAGCAGCTAGACTTTAAATCAGTCTAAAAGTCAAAAGTCTGAAGATTTAAATTTCCTAATCGCACCAGCGATTGAAACTAAGACTTTCAGACCTTCGACTTCTTCATCTCACCAGCGATTCTAGCTTCGACTTTCAGACTTTTAGCCCTTCAGACCTTCGACTTCTTCATCCGACCTTCAACTTTAAGACTTCCACCCCCCAATGATCAAAATGACAGCAACGCGATTCGAAGACCTCAGGATCTGGCGGGATGCCAGAATTCAAGCAAATGCCATCTATGATTCTTTCGGCTCAGATTCCATCTCCGCACGTGACTTCGGCTTCCGTGACCAAATTCAACGCTGCGGAGTATCCGTGATGAACAACATTGCCGAAGGTTTCGAGCGCAAGACAGATCAGGATTTCGCTCGATTCCTGGACATCGCTAAAGGATCAAATGGTGAAGTCCGCAGTATGCTCTATCTCGCCGAAGACCGACAATACCTCCCCTTCGAACAAGCCGAACAAATGAGATGCAAGAGTGAAATCATCAGTCGCGGCATCGAATCCCTAGCCAAACATCTCCGCAAATAATCTATTAAACAGTCTAAATGTCGAAAGTCGATGTTCCAGCTCTCCATAAACAATCGCACCAGCGATTCTAAACAAGACCTTCGACTTTAAGACTTTCGACTTCTTCATCCGACCTTCAGACTTTCGACTTTAAGACTTTAAGACTCTCTATCCTATGAAACGCGCATTAATCACCGGCATCACCGGACAAGACGGCTCCTACCTCGCAGAATTCCTTCTCGAGAAAGGCTACGAAGTTCACGGCATCAAACGCCGTGCCTCCCTCTTCAATACCCAACGCATCGATCACATCTACGAAGATCCGCATATCGAACATTCTCGTTTCAAACTTCACTACGGCGACCTAACAGATTCATCCAACCTCACCCGCATCATCTCTGAGGTTCAACCAGACGAAGTTTACAACCTCGGCGCACAATCCCACGTCGCTGTCTCTTTTGAAGCACCAGAATACACCGCAGATGTCGATGCCATCGGCACCCTTCGCCTACTAGAATCCATCCGCTTTCTCGGCCTCGAAAAGAAAACCCGCTTTTACCAAGCCTCTACTTCAGAGCTCTACGGCCTAGTCCAA
>CAMCYT010000243.1 GCA_945885485.1 Prosthecobacter debontii | reverse complement strand
GATGGGATCGGGGAGGAGATAGGTGGGATCGGGATGAATTTCGAGTTTGATCCATTTCGGCAGGCCGGCGGAATAGGCGAGCCTTGCGAGGCGGACGGCTTCGTCGGCATTCATTGCGCCGCTGGTGTTGGCGAGCAGGAGGTATTTTTCGGGATCGACGAAATCGAGGATGTTGGCGAAGGGGTCGTTTTTTCCGGAGAGGTCGGCGCGGCGAAGGGCGACAGTGACGATTTCGGTTCCCGAGGCGGCGAGGGCATCGCGCATGGATTCATTGGAAGGAAATTTACCGGTTCCAAGAAAGAGGCGGGAAGAGAAGGTGCGGTCTGCGATTTTAAGCATTAAAGTTTTCTAGTGTTCAGTTTTCAGGAAAGAGAGTTTTTTAGCGAGCCAATGCTCGAATGCTTGGTGGTTGTGAAGGTCGTAGGGATGGGTGTGGAAACCTAATTGTTGGCCGGCGGCGATGTTGGCAGGGAGGTCGTCTATATAGATAGTGTTTTCAGGGACGAGAGAGTATTTGTCGATAGCGTGTTGGTAGATTTCTGACTGGGGTTTGATGGCACCGACTTCGTAGGATAAGACGGCGCCGTGGAACAGGGAGAATTCTGAAAAATTTTCGAAGATCCACGGGGAGTGGATGCCGTTGATGTTGGAAAAGAGGATAAGGCGATGTCCTGCTGCGTGGAGTTTACGGACGGTTTCCCACATGAGTGGGTTGGGCGTGAAAATGTTGCGCCAAGCATGGTGGAAGTCTTCGGTGGTGGCAACTGAGTCGAGCGTTTCGAGCGCCCAACGGGTGTAATCTTCGGTGCTGATCTGCCCGGCTTCGAACTCGTCTTTACGGGCGAGTAATTTTTCGAGAGCGGCGGCGGGGTCTGGGTGATTGCTAGGGAGAAATTTGCGGAGAGATGTTTCAAAATCAAAGTCGAGGAGGACTTTTCCGATGTCGAAGAGGAAGTCTGGCACGGTGGTCGAAACTTTAAATTTTAAACTCTAAATCACAAAGAATGATTAGATATGGTTGAGGATGAAATTGGCGGCGGTGATGGCGCCGTTGTTGCAGTCGTGTTTCGCGAGATTGCTTTTCATTACACGCCAGTCAGCTGCGTTGTTTGCGAGAAGATTAAAGACGGCTTGGGTGAGGTCTTTGGGATCTTCTGCGAGGTCGCCTGCGTGGAGATGTTGGAGGAGTTGGAGGTTGCCTTCTTCTTGTCCGGGGACGAGGTGATGGATCAGCATTGGGCACTGCGCGGCGATGGCTTCATGGACGGTCGCGCCACCGGCTTTGCCGACTACCAGGTGGTGTGAATTGAGGAGTTGCGGAACTTTTTTGGTCCAGCCTAACAAGCGGACGCGGTTGGGATACTCCGCTTTAATTTCTGCGGCGCGTGAGTAGAGAGAACGGAAATTTTTACCTAACACGATGGTGATATGGACATCAGGTGAGGCGTTGAGTAGGGCGCGGGCGTGGCGACGGACGAAAGGTTTTTTTGCGGTTGGAAAATAGAGGACGCGGAATGGTTTGTGCGGTTCATTGCTACTCACGGGGGTGAGTGAGGTAAACATTGGATTGACGGGGAAACCGGTGTTGATGATTTTATTTTCCGGAATGCCCCATGAGCTCATCGCATCGACCGTGACACGATCGGTGACGAGGAAGTAATCCGTTGGAGCGCGTAGCCATGAGGCGTTGATCTCGATGGAGTCGGTGACAACGGTGAAAACGGGGAGTCGTTTGCCGGTTTCTTGAAAATGGCGTCCGAGGAAGTAGGGATAAATCGGGTAGGTGGAAGCGATAGCGTCGGGTTGATATTCATCAACGAGGGTTTGCAGGTAGCTTTCTGGGCGGCGCATGAGGGGCATGCTTGGCTCGGAGAAATCGCATTGATCGGTGGCGCGGTAGATTTTTTCCCAGATTTTCGGGAAATGGGTGGTGACCAAGCGGTAACCCCATTGAATGACAGCGGTGGAATGCGGAGCGGAAAGCACACAGGGATCGGCAACGCGGGCCTCCATTCCTAGTTTTTGGAAGGCTAGCGCGAGGTTGCGCGCAGCGCTGTTGTGTCCTTCACCGAATGCTGCGGTGATGATGAGTATACGTTTTTTTCCTGACATTTTGAATTTGCTCGGGGCTACTTTAAAACAGAGTGAGGCATTGCGTCGATGGACTTTTCTGCTTTCCTAGGGTCGCCGATGCGGAAAAAAGACGATAAACCGAAATTGCGGACTGTGGACGAAGGTCCAGAGGGAGAGGTTTCGCTGTTGGATGAGCAAACGATGGGCGAAAATGAGGAAAAATTGCGGTTGGAGGTGAAGGATAGGAGTGAATTAAAGTTCAGGACACATGAACCGAAAATTAAGGAATGGGTGGGGCAGGATGACGTGACTTTGGAGGATAATTGGAACACACAGAAGCAACCAGCGAGGTTGCACAAAGGATTTTGGACTGCGATAGGGGTGGTTTTGTTGGCTGGGACAAGCTGGCTGGCGGTTGAGATTTCTGGACCGAGGAAGCAGGAGGACAAGCTGATTATAGAGACGCAGATTCTATTAGAGCGTGAAAAGCAGGCTGAAATAGATGCGCGGCAGACCATCGATACGATTGAGGAGGTTACCAGGAAATTTCATGCATCGAGCTCAACTGATGAAATGTTGAAATATGTCAGACATCCTAACCGCGTAGGTCCGTCATTGAGGGAATACTATTCCAAGAATCCGATGAAAGGATCCGAGGTGGTCTCGGTGGTGGATATGAATCCGATGACCCATGGGAGGCGTGGAGGATTTTGGGTAGTTCTTTCGGAGCTTAGTTCGGGTATAGATGCGGAGCTGGTGGTCGAGGTTAATAGCCCAACGGATGCGAAGGTGGATTGGGAAACGCATGTTTGCGCTCAGCCGATGGAATGGGAGCGATTCGTGAAAGACCGGCCTGCGGGCTATAGCGGGGATTTTCGCGTATTTGCGCAACTGGATAATTTTTACAATTACGAGTTTGCGGATGAAAAAAAATATCAAGCATTCAAACTATCAACTCTGAATAGCAGCGAGGTGTTGTATGGGTATGCGACACGAGATGGGAAGGTATTTCGAGAGCTGGTTGAGTTGATTACGAAAAATAGCAATCAGAAATTGCCATTGATGTTACGGCTGCATTTGCAAGAAGGGTTGCAATCCAAGGACGGATTGCTGATTGAGCAGATCGTTTCACCGAGTTGGTTCTTAATAGATTTTACGGAGGTAAAAATTGATGATAGATAATAAGCACAAAATCGGGTGGCACTATGTTTTAGGGATTATTGGTGGGGTTGGTTTGTTTTTTGTGTTTCAATACGTGACCGCGCTCATGCGTTTGAGTGGTGGATCCGGAGCAATGAAGAATAAGTTCAGCGTGCTTGCGCAGGATAAGTATATGGGTTTTCTGATCATTCAGAATCTCTATGTGCTTTTAGGTTACGTGATTCTTGGAATTTTGTTCACGATGGTTCTGTGCCCGTTGGTGGATTTGGTTTTCAAGAAAATTTCCGGCCGGACATGGTGGATGAATATTGTGTCGGGCCTAGTAGGAAGTTTTTTGATCCATGGCTTTTTCACCCTTCGCTTGGTCAAGACGCGGCCGTATTTTTTGGATGATGCGAAGTTTGGTTATTGGTATTTTGAATTTTTAAATGTCGTGCCGGAGTTCGCTAAGCCAACGGTATTCCTCGTGATTTTCTCAGTTCTGCCATGGGTGATTTTGGGTTATGCTGGGTGGTGGTATTATCGTTATCTCAATAGAAATGGACGAATGGTGGCAGGTGTGGTGGTGCTGAGTTTGAGTGGGTTCCTTTTTTTGAAATTTAATCAAGCGACCACACGATTGGAGGCGGCTG
>CAMCYT010000242.1 GCA_945885485.1 Prosthecobacter debontii | reverse complement strand
GCTTTAACGAACTCCTCTTTCGAAAAAACTTTCTTACCCATCATAATACAAGGAGGACACCAATCGGATCCCGTGAATTCCAACATCACTGCCTTGTTTTCTTTTTTCGCAATCAGAAGAGCCGCCTCAACTTCCGTCTCCCAACCTTTTGGCGCGTTTGCAAAAGAGGTCGAAACCACGGCCGCCGTAAAAAACGAATATACAGCGAGATGATTTAAAAATTTCATTGTCATATAGATACGAAAACAGCCCATTTATTCTAAAATTCTTGGCGAAATACAAAAAAAAACCGAAACCATCTTCATGCCAGACCTTCCTCGCCTGATCATTGCCACTCGCAATTCCCACAAAACCGAAGAAATCCGCCATATCCTCGGCGATCGCTTCGAGATCCTCGATGTCACTGATTTTCCCGATCTTCCAGAAATCGATGAGACAGGAACCACTTTTCTCGAAAATGCTCGGCTCAAAGCCCTGGGAATCAGCCGTCGCATCGATGGCTGGGTGCTGGCCGATGACTCTGGCCTAGAGGTCGATACACTCGGCGGCGCCCCAGGTGTCTGGTCGTCCAGTTTTGGAGGCGAAGAGGGAAACCATTCCAAAAACAACCAACGCCTCCTGACCGAAATGGCAGATAAAGACCAGCGCAGCGCCCGCTTCTTGTGCACACTTGTCCTCGCCAAAAACGGTCAAGAGGTCGCTAATTTCTTCGGCTCAGTCGAAGGTGAAATCACCCGCGAACCCTCCGGAAATGGCGGTTTTGGATACGACCCTTTATTCGTACCCAGAGGTTATTCACAAACACTAGCCGATCTTGGTCCTGACATTAAAAGCCAGCTAAGTCATAGATCTAAAGCGATTCAATCGTTTGCTTTAAATGCTAGTTCAGGCAATTTACTTAACCAATAGAAAATATTTGAATTTCCTTACTATTTAAGGAAGACTGCCCATATGAAACGTTCGCTTGTCGCCCTATTACTGCTCGCAGTTGGTGTGTCACTGAATTCCTGTTCGAGCCAAGTTTATGCCAAAAAACCGGTATCATATCGGTTTGAGTATGGCAAGACGGCGTTGATCCGAGACGGCATAGCCTACGCTCCGCGCGACGCGCCAACGGCAGTCAAGAAAGCCATCGCGGCTGGGAACCGCCTTCAGGGCAAACCCTACAAATGGGGTGGCGGCCATGCATCCCATCACGACAATGGCTACGATTGCTCCGGCACGACCTCATATGTTTTACGCGAGGCGGGCTTACTCCGTGGCTCACTAACATCGCGCGACTATTTCAAGTATGGGAAAAAAGGCGAAGGAGATTGGATAACGATCTATATGCGAAAAGGTCACGTTTTCATGACCGTGGCTGGACTCAGGCTAGATACTGGCGGCGGCAGCGATAGCACTGGCCCGATGTGGAAAACCGCAACCCGCGGCAGCAAGGGTCATGCAATACGTCATCCGAGAGGACTTTGATCCGCCCGAATCAATTGTTCCATCTCACCAAAGCCTGACAACACCCGCTCGGCTCGGCTGAAATCTAAGCCTGCGGTCACGCGATTCGGCACGATCCACGCCATCATTCCAGCTGCTTTAGCTGCGTTAAGACCGTTCAGCGAGTCTTCGATTACCAGGCAATCTGAAGGTGCGATCTTCAAACGAGAAGAAGCCTCAAGAAACAAATCAGGCGCGGGTTTAATTTTCGGAGCATCACCCTTGCAGACAATTTCTTGAAAAAAGCCGATCAATCCTAATTTTTCCAGCCACCCATCAACCCAATGATGCGATGAACTGGAAACCACCGCAGCAGGTATGCCTCGCTCAGCTAACAATTTCAACACGTCCACAACACCCTCGAACGGTCCTTGTTTTTCGAGCGCTGTGCGGATACGAATCTGGCGGCGTTCATCCATTTTGATCCAATCGAACTTAAGCTGAGTAAGATCCTCTAGGTGCAATTTAGGAGACCACGCATCGAAATCGGAACCGATGCAGCGCGTGTAGAGAGAGAGGGGCAAATCTTGCCCGTGTTCCCGAAAGGTCTCCGACCAAGCTTGATAAATTTCCCACTCGGTATCCACCAAGATTCCATCAAAATCGAAAAGAACAGTGGATACGGACATGCCCTTCGATGGGAAAAGCTAACCCATCCTGCAAGTTTGAAATGGTAAACTTTGCTTTATTATTAAGATTTCCGATTTTCATTGGCAAATTCGCCTTATTCTGCAATAAAATCGCCCGTCTTCTAAGAAATTTCTCAACCAGATGAACGTTTCCTCCTTTATCGGCATTTCCTCCGCTGTGCTACTAGCTTGGCTTGGGGTTACTTTTTTTCACCAAGTTTCGAAAGATCCGTATCCTAAGCAGAATCGAGAAAGCGCAGGCACTGCTGACATTGCTCCGATAGCAAATAAGGAAACGATCACTGTTTCCGTCATCGAATAACACCAACATTTATGTCCGACGCTCCAATACCCACTGATACCAAATCGATAAAAATGGAGCTCCAACCAGGAACTTACTGGTGGTGCTCATGCGGTAGAACCAGTCACACCCCGTTCTGCGATGGTTCTCATAAAGGCACCGGACTTCAGCCAAAAAAATTAGTGATCGATGAAGTTACCACGGTCAGCCTCTGCCAGTGCAAAGCTTCTTTGAACGCTCCTTTTTGCGATGGCTCACATCGCCAACTTTGATTTTCCTAACATAAATCGTTTTAAATCTCTTCTTTAAAAAAGTTCAACCGCATAATAGAATCATGAGATTTCTCTACCGAGCCATCATCATGTCACTTGCCGCCGCCTCTTTGAATTGTGGCGTAGAGCCTTTTCGGAATAATTGGAAATCTTCTGTAGATCATCAAGTTAGTCAGCTAGGCTACCGAAATTGGATTGTCATCGCTGAAGCGTCATTTCCTGCACATAGCCGATCCGGAGTCAGCCAGGTGAACTCTAATGCGGAAATTCCTGAGGTAGTGGATTACGTTCTAAACGCTCTGGAAAAAACCCAACACGTTAAACCGAATATCTACCTCACCCGTGAAGTGCGTGCGGTCGAGAATGATGTCGCACCCGGCATAGATGCTTTGAAAGATCAGATCAAAGAAGCTTTACACAGCCACGAATCCACCGAGATCGATCAACAATCCCTGCTGACGCTCATCGAGTCCGCCCAGAGTAACTTTGATGTTCTGGTTATTCGCACACAGACAGCTCTTCCCTATACCTCGGTTTTTCTTGAATTGCAGCCCGGTTACTGGGATGCAGAGTCAGAAAAGGAATTAAGGCAAAAAATATCACGCGAACGCTTGGAAAAACTCGCACGCCCCACACCTTGAGTTCAGGATCTTTTACGTGACTCGAAACGAAGCGCTAAAAATCGAACGTGAAGCCGCATGGATTGGCGATGCTGTGTTAGCTCTATATGCCAGACAATTTGTGTTAGACGAGCGCAAATGCATGGATGGTGTCTGGTTCACTCACCTCACTTCTAATGAATTTTTGAGTTCCTTCGGAAACCCAACCAGCGTCGAAGCCATCATCGGAAATATTTATCGAAACGAAGGTTTGGAAGCGGCTCACGCATACATCGAAAAAGAATTCGTACCGCTGTTTAGAAAACAGATCGTGAAGAAAATCCGTTAGTCCACCCGCTAGACTCCCTGCCAGCCAAGTTTCTGGCGAAGGGCTTCGTAAAATGAAGTGCCTTCCAGGCGTAGCAAATGAAAGGATCTGGAAGATTTTTTCACCACCACCCGATCACCGGGATCGATGCGTGTGGTGTCACGCCCATCTACCGTAAAAATCATCGTTCCATCATCATCATACTCTGGCGAAATTTCGATTTCGACATCATCGGATAAAACCAATGCACGCTGGCTCAAGCTGTGCGGACAAATCGGCGTGATCGCTATGACTGATGCCTGTGGTGTGATCAAAGGTCC
>CAMCYT010000241.1 GCA_945885485.1 Prosthecobacter debontii | reverse complement strand
AGGTGAATGAAGAATTCTTGCTAATCCTCTTAGCATCAGTGTTTATCCGCGTTTATTTGACGAAAGGATTTAAATTTGTGTTCGTCCATGTCCGTTTACCCCGGCCTGCCGGGGCTTTGCTCCCATTGTGGTTCATTTTCCTCTTTAGGGTGATTGATTTGATCAAGAGTTTGGTGGGGCGCCATCGCCGAGGGCGCCGCATGAAATGTGTAAGTCGATGATTTCTCAAAGAATCATCTGATGCGTTTTGCTTCGCACGGTGCCCTCGGCGATTGCACCCTACCTTTTATGCACCGCCACGTTTCCGCTCATCCAATCTTCCTTCCGCATAAGCAGTGAAGACTTTTAAAATCTCATCGCGGACGCGGCGGAAGACGGCGAATTGTTCTTCTTTGGTTCCGGTGGCGTGGGCGGGATCGTCGAAGGGCCAGTGGTGGCGGTTCATTTGGCCAGGGAACATCGGGCAGGCTTGGTCGGCGTTGCCGCAGACAGTGATGACGGTTTCCACTTGGTCATCGAGGAAAAGATCCATGTGTTTCGAGTGTTGTCCGGTGGCGTCGATGCCGATTTCTTCCAACGCGCGGATTGCGAGCGGATGAACGTATCCAGCGGGTTTCGAACCGGCGCTTTCGACGCGGAAGTTTTCACCAAGGGCTTTGCGAAGGATGGCTTCGGCAAATTGTGAGCGGCAGGAATTTCCTGTGCAGATAATGAGAATGAACGGAGGTTTCATGGGGGGATGGAAATCAATGGTTATCAATCTCGGAGGGGAACCAACCTTTGGTGCGTTGGCAGAAACGGACGAGCATGAGCATCAGCGGAACTTCGATGAGGACTCCGACTACGGTGGCCAGCGCCGCTCCTGAGTTGAGGCCGAACAGCATGACTGCCGTGGCAATGGCTACTTCAAAATGGTTAGACGCGCCGATCATTGCCGAGGGTGCGGCGTCTTCGTATGAGAAGTTGAGTAGTTTCGCGGCGGCGTAGGTAATGGCGAAAATGAGTAAGGTTTGGATGGTTAAAGGTATGGCGATCCAAAGGATGGTCAGTGGGTTGGCGAGAATGGTTTCGCCTTTAAAGCTGAAGAGTAACACGAGCGTAGCGAGCAAGGCAATGATGGAAACGGGTGTGAGGTATCGTAAGAATTTTTCCTGAAACCATTCCGCACCTTTGGTTTTCATGATCCATTTGCGCGAGAAATACCCGGCCACCAATGGCAATGCGACATAGATACCGACGGAAAGCAGTAGTGCCTCCCAAGGTACAGGCATTTGATTAATACCTAACAACCAACCTCCGAGCAGGCCGTAAAGAAAGAGCATGGTCAGCGAGTTGACCGCGACCATGACGAGCGTGTGGCCTTGGTTTCCTTTTGCCAGATAGCTCCATACCAGAACCATGGCGGTACATGGAGCGATCCCTAACAAAATAGCACCAGCGATATATGATCGGTATAGTTCCACTTCGGAACCGTCTTTTACGATTTCTTTCCCGGGCAGGAAATCTTTGAAAAGAATTCCTAGGAATAAAGTAGCGATGGCGAGCATGGTGAAAGGTTTGATGCACCAATTGATGATCAAAGTGAGCAGCACCGGCTTGGGATTGCGGCCGGCTTTGACTACCTCGCCGAAGTCGATTTTCACCATAATGGGATACATCATGAAAAACAGGCAGATCGCGATTGGAATGGAAACGACAGGGGCTCCGTTCACATAAATCGCCATACCATCTAGGCTTTTGGCGAGATCGGGAGCGATTTTACCGAGGCCGATTCCGGCAATAATGCATAAGCCGACCCAGAGGGTGAGTTGGCGTTCGAAAAGATTCATAAATATTTTAGAGATGTTTTGTAATCTGGCGTCTTGGTAGAGCTAGCGAGATCACTCCAGTGACAAATAGAAATGCGGCAGAAGCAATTAAGCAATAAATCAGTCCTGCGGTGCCGTTGGTGTTTAGACCAAGTTGATAGAGAAGTCCTGATAAAACGGTGCCGATCAAGCGACCGCAGGCATTCGCCATGTAGTAGATGCCGACGTTTATCGAAACTTTATCGTGATCGGTGTAGTCAAGGATGAGGAAAGAATGCACGGCTGAGTTGAGCGCGAAAGCGATGCCAAATAGGATCAGTCCACCAAGAACGATGGTGGCAGGATGCCAGCTGAAATAAAGTCCCGCACCGATGAGAAGGGGAATGAGAGAGAGTGATAAAGCCAGCCAAGTTGCCGTCTTACCCGTAGGATCTTTTCCGCGCAAGATGGCGGGAGCAAATGCTTGTACAAAACCGTAGCCAATCACCCACAGCGCCATGAATCCACCAGCTTGCCAGAATTTCCAACCGAGCACGGTGGAGAGAAATACAGGCAATGCGACAACAAACCAGACATCGCGAGCTCCGAATAGAAAGAAACGTGCGACTGAGAGTAAATTCACTGCACGGTTTTTTGAAAAGAGCTGGCTGAATTTGGATTTGTTTTTCACATCTCCCAAACCACCACGCATCAACACCGCCGCTAAGATCAACGCAATCCCGACGATAGCCATCAGAACGGCGCAGGATGCCTGAAAGCCAACCAGCGAGAGAAGTAAACTGCCGATAAAAAAGCCTACACCTTTGAGAGCATTCTTGCTGCCGGTGAGAAGTGCAACCCAGCGGTAAAGCCTGCCTTCTCCATCGCCCGCGACTAATTTCACGGCGCTTTTGCTACTCATTTTTGTGAGGTCTTTCGCGATACCTGAAAAGGCTTGTGATGCCATCACCCATGCGACGGTGAGTCCAGATACAGGCATGAAAACCAATATCGCAAGTGCGAGCATTTGCGTTCCTAAACCCATGAATAAGGTGCTTTTCAATCCGAAGCGTGAAGCCAAAACCCCACCGACGAAATTCGTCACGATACCGAAAAATTCATAGAACAGAAACAGCGAGGCGACTTGAAGTGCGTTGTAGCCGAGCTGATAAAAATAAAAAAGTACCAGCATGCGGATCGCTCCGTCGGCTAGGGTGTCTGCCCAATAAGCCATCGTGACAATGGCGTAGTTGCGGGTACCGGATGCGGTGCTCATCTAATTGTTAGAGAAGGTTGGCTACTTTTCTGGCAAGCTCTGCGTAGCGGCTCGCGTAACCCCATTCGTTGTCATACCAAGCGAGAATTTTCACCTGTGTTCCATTGGTGACCATGGTCGATGGAGCGTCGATGATTGAGGAGCGCGGATCGTCTTTGTAATCGATAGAAACCAGCGGTCTGGTCTCGTAGCCAAGAATGCCTTTGAGCGGGCCGTCCGCAGCGGATTTCAGCAAGCCGTTCACTTCTTCCACGGTGGTTGCTCTGGAAACTTCAAATACACAATCGGTGAGTGAGGCGTTGAGCAATGGCACGCGGACAGCGACACCATCGAGTTTACCTAGGAGTTCAGGAAAAATCATCGCGATAGCGGTGGCGGATCCCGTGGAGGTTGGGATCAAGGAAAGGCTGGAAGCACGAGCGCGGCGGAGATCCTTGTGAGGGGTGTCGAGGATCGACTGGGTGTTGGTCATGTCATGGATCGTGGTGATCATGCCATGTTTGATGCCGAGTCCTTCGTGGATGGTTTTAACTACCGGTGCGAGGCAGTTGGTAGTGCATGATGCGGCAGTGAGAATGTGATGCTTGTCCGGCTGATAAAGATGATCGTTCACGCCCATGACGACGTTGAGCGCAGCATCTGATTTCACCGGCGCAGCAACGATGACTTTTTTGACGCCTGCTTTGAAATAGGTTTCTAGCTGATCAGGAGTTCGGAATTTTCCACTGGCTTCCAATACGATATCTACACCCAGATCTCCCCAAGGGACATTTGAGAAATCTTTTTCGCTAGTGTGACTCAAGGATTTCCCGTCGATTGTGACCTTATGGCTTTCACCATGAATTTCTTTTTTCCATCGGCCGTGGACAGAATCGAACTCCGTGAGATGCGCGGAGACGATGCCGTCGCCGCC
>CAMCYT010000240.1 GCA_945885485.1 Prosthecobacter debontii | reverse complement strand
GAGAAGCGGAGGACTCCATCGACTTCGATGATGGGTTGGCCAGCACCAAGACCACCCGGACCGTAGCCGCTGCGGATAATTTTCCCTTGAACTTTATGGTCAGGCTTGTTGGGTTCGCGAACGAAGAAATCAATGGTCTTACCTTCGTTGAGTTGAAGCATCAGGCCAGAAGAAACCGGATCGTTGCGGTAGGCTTGTTCGAGAATCTGAAATTTTACCTTACCCGATGGGTCGCGCAGGATCACCGAATCGGTTTCAGCCATGGCTGTCATGCCGGAAAAGCGGGCTTCATTGACACCGGCTTTAAGGTCCAAAGGCACCGTATCGCGGACTACGGCGAAGTTCTGGTTGTAGATCGTGAGCGAAGGTGAAGCAGCAAACGCAGCGGCAGGTAATAGCACTGCGGTCGCGAACGGGGCGAGGTAACGGTAGGATGAGTTCATAATCATTTAGTTTCTATTCATATAACATGACACGCCCAAGACCTGATCCTTAGAAAATAATGAATGAAATTTTCAAAAGCTCAACGCCTGTCCAAGATCTGAAAGAGATTGTGGGCGTGATCCGTCCACAAGGGAACCTCCAGATCCTTGGCATATTTCGGAGGAGCGGGTGGATGAGCCTTTATAAATTCAGCATCTTTGGTCAACAGCAGGTAATCAGGCTGATAATGCCCGGGAAGATCGCCTGGGTCGATGCACTGACGGGTGGTGAGATAGCCGAACTCTTTGGCGAGTCGTTCCACCACTGGGGCGAGGTTGAGGTATTTGTTAGTTATGTGCACCGCAATGATTCCATTGGGATTGAGGTGTTTCTCATAGATTACGAAAGCCTCACGGGTGAGTAAGTGAACAGGAACGGAATCGCCACTGAATGCATCAAGCAGCAGCGCGTCGAAATGTTGAGGTTTTTCGTGTTCGAGAGAGAGACGTGCATCGCCCATCGCGAGTTCATAATGAGCTCCGCGGTCTTTAAGATCGTCGACAAAGGTGAACCATTTCGTGGCCATGCGCACGACATCAGGATTGAGCTCGTAGAAACGATACGTTTGACCGGGTTCAGCATAACAAGCAACCGTTGCGGTGCCCATACCAATGACACCAACCTTGGCATCAGCTTTGGTTTTTAAACTATCTAACACCATGCCAACGCCGGATTCGCGTCCGTAATACGTCAGCGGGTCACGGCGCTTATCTAAGTCCATGTTCTGGCGTCCGTGCTCGGTGCCGCTGCAATAGAGCGAATGAAATTTACCGCTTACATCGACTCGTGAGTTAATTCGCAGTGTACCGTAGAAGCTCCGAGAGCGCTCTAGAGATCCGGCAAATGATAGGAATTCCCATTTCACGATAAATCCGAGTGCCGCTAAAGCAAAAACACCTATTGCAGCGCCTCTGATAACTTTTGCCGACTTCGTCTTATGCTGAGATAAGCCGAGGTATGCTACCCAACAAACGAGGATGAACCCGAAGGCAATAGCGAGAGACCATTCCATGTAGGTATTGAAAACCATAGGTGCCACCAGACTCACAGCAAGTCCGCCCAAAGCTCCACCGGCCGACATGAGAAGATAGTATTCCGTTAGATGTGAGGTGCCGGGTTTGAGTTTGGCAAGTTCTCCATGACACACCATGCAGATCAGAAACATGGCGGAGAAATGCACGATCAGTTCTACCACGAAACTAGGGCTCCAATCCCATGGAGTGTTGTATAGACCTGAGGTCATGAAAATGACCAGCATCGCGGGAATCGCCCAAGCTGGACGCACATACCAGCGCGAGTGGTCAAAACAGATGATGAAGGTGATCAGATAGAGAGCCAAAGGAATCACCCAGAGGAAAGGAATCACCGCGACGTCCTGACAAACATGGTTGGTGGTAGCCAACAGCATCAATGAAGCGAAGGCAGGAAGGAGAACCCATAGAATCCGGTGTGAGATAGCGGGCGGTGGTGTCTTGGCGTCTTTTAATTCTTCTTCGTGGAGACGGCGGGCCGCCTCTGAGGTGCCGCGTTTCCACTCGCCGATGGCACATGCTCCCATCAATAGCGCGAAGAAAACAAAAGTCCCCGACCAGATCCAAGCTTGGCGAACCACGTCCCAGCGGGGTTCGATAAGAACCGGGTAAGTCAATAGTGCAGTCAATGACCCAATGTTAGATAGCGCATACAAGCGCCAAGGCATACTATTCGGATAGACACGGGAAAACCAAACCTGTACTAACGGACTAGTAGCGGAGAGCACGAAATAAGGCAGCCCTACCGTGACCAGCAACAACCCAAGAATTTGCCAAGAGGGATTACCTGATCCTTGAGGCTTGAGGGAAGCATCCGGCACAATTGGCAGTAGGATCGCCGCAGTAAGCAGCAGCGCCACATGCACCCATGCCTGCGTAAGCGGTTTGCGACGAGTCAATACATGCGAGTAACTGTATCCCGCGAATAGCACGATTTGGAAAAACAACATACAAGTCGTCCATACTCCGGGACTACCGCCAAACCATGGCAGGATGAACTTACTGATCATTGGCTGGACCTGAAAAAGCAGGAAAGCGCCTAGAAGACTAACGAGACAAAAAATATAATTCATTTATGTGTATATCGATGGGGTTTTTTTGAACCGTATTCGTATAAAGTCAGTTCCAGAGCGTCAATGAAGTAAATGATTCCGGAACTATCGATTTTGAATGTTAGACAGCAAAGTCATGAATCACCGCAAATAAAAGGCATCCCCCCTTGCAATAGTGCGAAAATCTCAACCAAATGCCGTCACCGGCTCAGTTTCGACTTCATTTATTTCAATTCCCCTCAATAGAAAGAGATTTCACCACAATGGTAGCGCAGCGGACATGGACGGAATGGAATGTAGTCAAAGAACACAGAGATATGATGAAGAGTAAAAGATATACACCTCTGTGAACTCTAATACTCTGAGGTTAAATTCTTGAGAATCGATTCAGTCCGCGAGCAAGAACCCTTTACGCGTATACTTGCAGCGCATTGGCATGCCTACCTCATTGGGATTCCACTTATTGGCGTTACCAAAATCAATTGCTTCCAACACCTGACTCAACATCACGATCCTCGGTAGCTCAGCGATAAGTTCACGCCCGCCAATCGCCTCATTGGTATAGACCGATGCCTCATTCACTCCACTGCGGTTCTTCATCATCCAACGGTATTGAACGTCACGATGATTGATGGTTTTGTAACCTTTATTAGATAGAGACATATTTGGAAATTCTTCCAAATCAAAACTCAAACATCAACAACGCTTTTGTGAGCATTAGCGAACTTTTGTAATTAGACGAAGTCCTAACCGCTTGGACGGAGTGAAACGTAGTCAATCATCAATCGTCATTCAAACCGAATAACCAAAGTGCGCAGTTCAAAAATTGATTGACGATTGATGAGTGACGATTGTTGATGTTTGAATGAAGAAACTCAATTGACGATCTTAATAAGCTCAACATCGAACACCAGCAGTCCGCCGGGACGTCCACTGCCTGGAACGACTGGGCCATATGCGAGAGTTTCTGGGATCCAGAAGCGGCGCTTTTCACCGACCACCATCAGTTGCACACCTTCAGTCCAGCCTTTAATCACTTGATCAAGCGGGAACGTAATCGGTTCACCCCGAGTTACAGAACTGTCGAACATTTTGCCATCAGTCGTCCAGCCAGAGTAGTGCACTTTGACTTTATCTGTAGCTTTAGGTTTTTCTTTACCATTACCTGCGGTAAGAACCTTGTGAGCGATTCCGCTCGCAGTTTTGAGTGCATCAGCTGGGGCAGCCGCGACATCTTTGGGAACTTCAGGTGCAGGAGCCGGAGCTTTAAAGGAAATCAGCTCGATATCTGCAACGACGAATCCACCCGGAGCTTGAGGCTCAGGCAACCAGCACTGGCGCTGTTCGCCGGCCTTCATGTCGGTAAATAGCTCACCAAGTTCTTTTGGTAATTTATCGAGTGGCACGGTTGGTGCCGTAGGCTCTTTACGACTGTCTTGCAGCGTTTGGCCATCC
>CAMCYT010000239.1 GCA_945885485.1 Prosthecobacter debontii | reverse complement strand
TCACCGAAGTGGTGGCGATGTTTCTCTTAGGCGCGCTGATGGTGAAATATAGGCTCAAAACTTTGCTCATGTGGGGGCTTGGTTTGTCGGTCATACGTTACTCCATGAGTGGCTTCGCAGGGTTCAGCGGAATGATCAACTGGCACTTTGCAGGAGTGATCCTGCACGGAGTTTGTTACACGCTCTATTTTGTCAGTGCCCAAGTGTATCTGGACAAACGGGTCGATCCCTCAATGCGAGGACAAGCACAAGGTTTGTTCGGCTTGATGTCATCGGGTATTGGTCCCTTGTTCGGAGCCTGCTTCTGCGCTTGGTTACGCGTGGTCTGCGTCGATGATGCTGGCAATGGCTGGGAAACGTTCTGGTGGATACTCGCCGGTATCATCGCCATCTGCTGGATCAGCTTGGGAATGCTTTATAGAGAAACGGTAGGGTCGACTCGCCGAGTCGACCGTAGATTCCCGCGACTAAGAAGTCGAAGGTCGAAGGTCTGAGTTACAATCGCTGGTGCGATTTTTTGAACGGTAGGGTTGACTGGAGTGCGGAGGCTTGCCTCCGCTTGGGAGGGGGTAGGGTCGACTCCTTCGACAAGCTCAGGACAACTGACGCCGTTGTCGACCGACTGATGGGCGCAGCCCCGCGTAGCGATGAGTTGAATGGAGAGAAAAAATTTAAGATCGTGATGCCAGCTGAATCGCAGATTGGAGATTTCGTAATCCCGATTCAACGACACCAAGCTTCCGGTTCACTCGTGGGTTATCGGCATCCGTTGCAACGAGAAGAAGCCGTGCGTCAGGATATAGAGTTTTGAAAGATGGAAAATTCTTTGTGCTCGCAGACTTCATCTTCCATTTGCATTCGATCGCAATGGGTGGCTTGCCTTTACGTGCGACTACAAAATCGACTTCGTGTTTCTGTTTGTCTCGCCAATAAAAAATTTCACCAGCCTGAAAATGAGCACGCAATTCATCGAGCACAAGGTGCTCCCAAAGACCGCCAAGATCTTCTTGACGCAAATTCCGCCATCCTCTTGCATTACAGACGAAACCTGTATCAAATCCATAGACTTTTGGCATCGCAATGATTTCACGCTGGCGATTGCTCGAAAACGGACGAATGATATGCACCGCGCCAGTGGCTTCTAACACCCCCATATAATTCGATAGGGTTTGTCGACTAGCTCCGCATGCGGGTGCCAGTTGATTAAGTTCACATAGCCCGCCGCTTTGAGCGAGCAAGAGTTCCAAGAGCTTGAGAAAGGCAGCTCTTTTTTCCAAGCGGAACAACTCCTGTATATCACGTGCCCAATAGGCATCTAGCCATTCGACAAAGTCTTTCTCTGGGATATCGGAAGCGAGAAGATTTTCTGGCAGTCCACCGTGAAGTAAGCGTGTCTTAAGATCGCCGCTGTTGAATCCACTGAGCTCTGAAAATAGCACCGGTGGAAGGTGGAGATGCCGCTTACGTCCAGCCAAGGTATCTCTAAACCGCGCGCTCGCTCCAAGGGTTGATGAACCTGTCGCTAGAACTCTTAGTTGTGGAAAGTGATCCGCTGCAATTTTTAACAACTCAGATGGATTCTCAATTCGGTGGATTTCATCCAGTATCACCCGACCTTTTCCTAAATCCTGCAAAAAACCTTCTGGGTCGTCCTCTATCACACGACGCACCCTGGGTAGCTCACAGTCGTAATATTTGGTTTCGGAAAGGGAACGAACCAAAGTCGTTTTTCCCGCCCGTCTCACGCCTGTAAGCCACACCACTGGACGCTCGCGCCACGCAGTTTCGATCGCATCTTGCCAAAAATTTCGGATTACCATATGCAAATAGAATATTAAATGGGTAATACTATTGTCAATCCTGATTGCGATCAGCTAGGGTCAACTGCGCGGTGGAATACTGGAGAGCCCTGACAAGTCGGGGCTTTATGATTATACGGTAGGGTTGACCCCGACTTGTCGGGGCTGTCGACCGACTGATGGGCGCAGCCCCCCGCAGCGATGGATACAACGAAGAAAAGACATTCCGCACGTAGCAAGCTTCGACTACCACGGGGCGGTGGCGAGCCACCGTATTCCGAGGGGAATTACGGTCGACAGCGGCCCCGACATATCGGGGTGTATGTGTCGACCCTACCGTTCGATCAAGTCTTGCGTCTCTTTGTCTTGGGTCTATATTGAATCCCGGCATGCCTTTAAACACCTCCACATCCACCCCCGAAGCGACTTGTTCGCGTGCTACTGGGATCAACTGGGGACTTTGGATTTCCGTGGGGATCACGGCTTTGGTGTTGGTTTGGTTTTTTTGTTTCGAGGTGCGCTTTGGGCCGGGGCATAGTCACTCGACTTTGGGTTGGCTGCGCAGCACGTGGACTCCTGTGACGGATTACGAACACGGAAAATTGGTGCCTTTTGTCATTTTTGGTCTGATCGGTTATCGGTTTAAAGATCTCTTGAAATCGGTGCAGCCAGGAAGCATGTGGGGTCTGGCGTTTATCTTTCTTGGCTGTCTGTTTTATCTCGCCGCATACCGCACGTATCAACCCCGCGTCGCAGCCGGCGGTCTGCCTTTCATTGTTTGGGGCACCGCGCTTTATCTTTGGGGTTGGCAGGTGGCTAAAATCCTCGCGTTTCCCGTGTTCTTCATCTGGATCGCCATTCCTCTACCTTCTTTTCAACAGGCGACCACTCACCTTCAACTGCTCGCCACATCCTTCGCTCACCATGGATCCAATCTGTTAGGAGTGGAAACCTACACCAAAGGAACGATGGTCTTACCAGTGGAAGGAGATTGGAACCCCTTGAGCATCGCGCACGGCTGTAGCGGGATTCGCTCGCTGATGGCCTTGTTAATGATCTCTTCCGCATGGGCTTATATGGCAAAATTTGCACTTTGGAAAAAAACGGTTCTTTTTCTTAGTGCTATCCCGTTAGCGATTATCGGAAATGCCCTACGCATCATTTCCATTTTCCTCATAGCGGAACACGGCGACTACACATGGGCATCCACCACCTGGCATGATTGGTCCGGACTGCTTTTGTTCTATCCATTCTCTATGTTCCTATTGTTGGTTATTCATTCTTTGTTAGAAGGTGGATTGCCATGGAAATCCGGTAATCGCCGCAAGGTTCGCCGTGTTTCCGTCCAAAGCAGCCCCTCCCGCGATAGCGATTCCACCAACCCCGAACCCTCACCCTGATGTCACCGAAAGTTCGATACGGGTTACTCCCTTTGTGCACAGCTCTGCTCTTGGTGATGATCTATTTTCTGCCAAAAACAGAATCGATGATCCCATCTGCCGTCAGCATGGAACTTCCCATTACGCTCGGCGGGTGGTCATTGAAAGCCATTCCTGCCAGCAAAGAAGAGATCGATGGTCTTGCGGCGGATACCGAGTTCTCCAAAGCGATTTGCCTGCAAGCCCGCCCCGGTGAGTTTGATCTCCTCTACAACAATCCCATCGCAGATCGGATCGACCTCTCCATCGTACTCTCCGGCCACGATCTCAATAACTCCATCCACCGTCCCGAGCGCTGCATGCCATCCCAAGGACACACGATCAACAACACCACCGATATCGTCGTAGCTCTGAAAAATGGAGAGAAAATCACCGTGCGCCGCCTGCTCTCCGTGCAATCCATTCCAACGAACGCAGCAAAAACCGAATACCAATCTCTCGACTGCGTCACCTACTACTTCTTTGTAGGCAGCAAACAAATCACTCATGATCACCTGAATCGGACCCTATTGGATATGAAAGACCGGCTGCTCTACGGCCTCGACCAACGCTGGGCCTACGTCTCCACCTCCATGTGGTATGGCGACTTGCCATGGGTGCAAAAAAAAATCCCCCTCGAAGAGGCGGATTCTAAACTCAAAGCATTTCTCCAAGAATTCGGAGAGGTGCAGATTGATTGGTCGAAAATCAAATGATTTTCGACCAATCCTAGTTGGAAGAAGAGTTCTTAGTTATTGGTTAAAAGGTAGGTTCGACACGCCGTAGTCGACCGAAGATAGGCCGCAGGCCTGATGAAGAGATTG